>NZ_WPCD01000158.1:0-8623 GCF_009741955.1 Halogeometricum sp. CBA1124
GTCCTCGTGAACACGGCCGGCTTCCTGCAGGCGACTGCCGAAGACGCCGGGCAGGAGAGCGTGAACAAGGTGACGAACCGCGTGGAGGTGCTGAACACCCACGGCGTGGTCGGCGCGGAACAGGACATCGACAACATCACGATGACCATCCGCCTGGCCGCCGGGTCCAGCAGCGTGGACATGAACGAGACGTCGATAAAGTACCTCAGCGGAGGGAACGTGACGACGCTCACGAACTCCACGAATCTGGACGGCAACGGTGACGCCATCTCCTCGGAACGCACGTTCGCGCTCTACAAAGTGACCGACGACGACGGGTCGTTCGGCGTTCTCAACAGCATGAACGACCGCTACGAGGTCGAAATCAACACGTCCGCCATTGAGGGTAGCAACGACGCGAACCTCGGCGGCGGCCTCACCACCGGCGAACAGGTGACGCTCGAGATGACGAGTCGGACGGGCGGCACCACGCAGGTCATCCTGACGATGCCCCAGCAACTCGCCGGTCGAAACCCGGGCGACCCGATCGAACTCTAAGTTCGCCGACTCGCTCGACTCACCGTTCGGCACCCCTTCATTTCTGAGACATCCCGCCCCCGAGCGGCGCGCCGTCTCGACGTGACAGATGGTGCGTCCGGCGGCGACTCCGCCGTCGCTGCACCGTTCGACGGTTCGAGAGCGGGAGGACGACGAGTGCGCCGTGAGAATCGAGGCCCGGGAGCGGAGCGTCGGAGAGACTCGGAAACGTCGGAGAGAGTTCAACGCGCAGAGGAGGAGACGAAGAGAGCGGTGCCGAGTCGAGAGCGGTCGAGCGCCTACTCCAGGTCGCCTTCTTCGCCGAACCACGGCGGCGACTCCCCGACCATCGAGAAGCCCGCCGCCTGTTCGTATATCTGGATGCCCCCGTCGTTTATCTCGAGAGGGAACATCGAGTTCTTGATGGACTGTTTGCGCATCTTCGCCACCCAGACGTAGCGGTTGCTCGTCGCGCCGGCGGGGCTCTGTATCAGGTAGATGTTCCCGTCGGTGAGGAAGTTCTCCAGCCCGATCTCCGTCTCGGGGAAGATGGCCGACTGCTCGGTCGTCAGCAGCGACGTCAGGTCGCTGTCCTTCAGAATGTCGATGAACTTCAGCAGGTACTGTCGCTGCTCTTTCTCGTCGTCGAAGAACAGTTGGAACATGGTCAGCGAGTCGAGGACGAGTCGATCGTACGACGTGTCCTGCAGGTCGCCGAGGATGCGGTCGAGCGTCGAGGAGAAGTCGCCGTCGCGGAGCAGTGCACGCTTGTCGTACACTTTGATCTTCCCCTCCTCGACGTACTCGGACCAGCGGTCGAAGCCGATGGACTCCGCCGCCTCCTGGATGTCGTCTTCGGCTTCCTCGAAGGTGAGGTAGATGCCCCCTTCGTCGTACTTGTCCACGCCGTTGTAGAGATACTGCAGACCGAGGATACTCTTCCCCGTCCCGGGGTTGCCGCTGATGAGTACCGCGGCGTTCTTGACGATGCCGCCGTTGAGGATGGAGTCGAGGCCTTCGACTCCGGTTTTTACGAACTCTGGCATAGATGATGACCCTCTGTATAGGCTATCGGTACGCTCATCAGTCTTCCATCCGGTTAATTCTTCTCACACGCCCTGAGCCGTTCGTTGACCCGAGAACGAGGTGTCGTGATAGCGTATCACGGCTGATAATTTGGTGGCAACATTCTTGTATTGATGACTGTATCGTTGAGTCAATGCTACCTGATTCCCCGACGTCGGAGTGCCATCCGACCGGGTGTCGGCGCGACACCGGAGTGAGGTCTGTGTGTCGCCGTCGGCCAGTGAGCGGAGCCAGTGGGCCCGCACGCGACGGAGGCGAGACGGATGGGAATGATGGACTGGATAGACGGGGAAGACGAAGACGCGCGGTCCGACGAAGAGGGGACCGGCCTCGCGACGGACGGTCTCGGCTTCGACGAGGACCTCGACGACTTCGGAGACGACTTCGGCGACTTCGACGACGACGACATGGAGGGTTTCGACGACGAAGACGCCGACTTCGGCGGCGGCGGCGGAGGTGGCGGCGTCGACCCCGACACGGTCGCCGAACTGGAAGACCGCGTCTCCGACCTCGAGAACGAGGTCAGCGCCACGTCCTCCAGCGTCAACACGGTCCGCGAGGAGAACAAACAGATCGGCGAAACCGTCGAAGAACTCGACGACACGGTCCGCAAACTCCTCGACATCTACGAGATGGTGACTCGCGGCATCAACCCGTTCGTGGACGACGCCCGCGAGATGGGCGGACTGGAGGGCGGCGGTTCGTTCGGCCTGTTCGACGCCGAGGAGGAGGAAGAAGAACACCTCGACCCCGACGTCGCGTCCGCGGACGCCGAGAGCTTCTTCGACGAGGACTTCGGCGAACTCGACGCCGACGCCGAGGCCGAGGAGGCCGAGTTGGCCGCCGAAGACGAACTCGCCGAGAACGAGGCCGAGGACCCGACCGAGGAAATTCTCGGCGACGAGGACCCGGTCGTCGAGGACGACGAGGACGACGCCGGCGGCGGGTCGAGTTTCGACGACCTCAAAGCCGAGTACGAGGAGGGCGAGGGTTGGGAAGAGGGCGAAGCGGAGGACGTCGACGACGGCCCCCTCGACGCGGACGATCTGGCGGTCGAGGACGACGACGTACCGACGACCGACGGACTCGTCGGCGAGGAGGAAGAAACGGACGAAGAGGACGACGCGGCCGAAGACGGCATCGACGACGTCGAGGAGGAACTCGACGCGGCCGACGAGAACCCGGACGCGGCGACCGAACCGGACGACACGGGGTCGTTCGAGTTCAGCGAACCGACGACCGAGACGGCGTCGCCGACGGACCGGGAGACGGAACAGTCGGAGGCGGAGGCCGACGTCTACCTCGCCACCCTGCCCGCGAGTTACGTCGCGGAGTCGGTGGCGCTGGAGTGGACCCGGTTCCTCGTCTCGGTCGGCGGCGCAATCGGCGCGGCGCGGGCGCTCCGACAGTACCGCGAACAGGAGTGGATCTCCCGCACCGTCGAGAGACAGATGAACGCGCACGTGCGCAACGCCGCCGCCTCCACGACGGCCGAGGAGCCGCGTGACCTCCGCGTCGAACACCACAAAGAGAGCCTCACGTACGTCAGCCGACTCGCGGGCGACGTCGCCGAGGCGCGTCTGCTCGAAGAGCTGTCGCACCGAGGAGGGGGTCACCGTGGGATTCGGCGTTAGCGGTTCGACGGCCATCATCTTCCTCGGCGTGCTCATCGCCACGGGCACGCTGTACACCGCCGCGGCGGGCACCGCGGAGACGCTCGAAGACGCCCACGACAGCGACGAGGAACGACTGCTCGACCGGCGGAACACGGCGATAACCGTCGGGTCGGTGACGTTCAACAACAGCACTCCGAACTACCCGACCGACGTCAACGTCACGAACACAGGGACGACGACGCTGTCGGTCAACGACACCTCGATGCTCGTCGACAACGAGTACAAAGACCTGAGCAGCGCGCCCTCTGTGACCGTCGACGGGGCGTCGGGAACCGACGTCTGGGCACCGGGAGAGACGCTCAGAGTGGAACTGAACCTCGACGATGCTCCCTCTCGCGTCAAAATCGTGACGGAGAACGGTATCAGCGCGGTGAACGCGACTCCCAACGAGGTGAACGTCTGACCGATGGCCGACGTCTCCGCACCCACGCTCATCCTGTTCATCGCCAGCCTCGTCATCGCAGCGGGCGTCTCGGGTGTCCTCATCAACACGGTGACCGACATCAGCAGCGCGCTCGACGACCGGGGCGCCGACGTGTCGAAGAACATCCGGACCGACGTGGAGGTCATCAGCGACTCCGAGTCGTCGGTGTACGACGACGGGAGCGGGAACTTGACGCTGTACGTGAAGAACACCGGCGACAGGACGCTCCCGGCGACGGGGGAGACGTTCGACGTCATCGTCGACGCGCAGTACCGGACCGACGTCACCGTCACCGTCGCCGACGGGAACACCGACTGGGCACCGCACGGCGTGGTCAAAGTCGTCGTCGGCGGTCTCTCTCTCGACAGCGGTGACCACCGCGTGAAGCTCGTCGTGGACGGCGACGAGGAAACCTTCAGATTCAGGACCTAATCATGAAATCGAGCCATTTCTCACTCGGGCTACAACAGCACGACCGGTTGCAGAAGGAACTCGGCGGGGGAATCCCGCGCGGGGCCATCGTCCTCATCGAGGGGGACTACGGCGCCGGCAAGAGCGTGCTCTCACAGCGGTTCACCTACGGCTTCAGTCAGGAGGACATCGTCACGTCGCTCATCTCCACGGAGTTGGGCGTCCGCGGGTTCCTCGACCAGATGCACTCGCTGGAGTACGACATGGTGAAGCCGCTGCTCAACGAGGAGGTGCTCTTCATCCCCGCGGAGATAGACGCGTCGGGGGCGCTGACGGGTGGTAACGCCTCCGAGCGGAAACAGCTCCTCCGCCGCCTGATGGAGGCCGAGACGCTGTGGGAGGCGGACGTGACAATCATCGACACGTTCGACGCCATCCTCCGGAACGACCCGCAGTTCGAGGCGCTGGTCCGGCAGAACGAGGAGCGACAGGCGGCGCTGGAGATCATCTCCTTCTTCCGCGAGTTGACGACGAAGAACAAGACCATCATCCTCACGGTGGACCCCTCGACGGTGGACGAGGACGCCATCGGCCCGTTCCGCTCCATCGCCGACGTCTACCTCCAGTTGGAGATGGTGGAAGTCGGCAACGCGTCCGCCGGAACATCTTCGTGAAGCGCTTCGCGGGGATGGGCGAACAGGTCGGTGACCGAATCGGGTTCTCCGTCCGGTCCGGAATCGGCATCGTCATCGAGTCGAGGAGCGTGGCGTAATGGCGACCGAACACGGCTCCGCGAAACTGTCCGACGACCTGAAGCAGCACGCGATGCGCTGGGGTCACCTGCGCGACCACCTCAAGCGGTTTCGCCAGATAACGGGCGAGTTCCCGATGCTGGTCGAGGAGGCGTCCGGCGAGTACGAGTCCCGGCGCCCGAACATCATCTACCACCTCGGCGGCCCCATCTACGCGCAGGTGTACGGCAACTTCGGCGAGACGACGAAGTACTACGCCATCGAACCGGAACTCGACGACCACGAACGCGAAGTGTTCGACCTGGTGAAGGACAAACTCCTCGAGCGCTCCGTGTCGAAGCCGGCGCCCGAGGCCGACGTGGAGTACGAGGACCGCATCGAGGAACTGCTCGAAGAGATCGTCGTCCTGGAGGGCAAGCAGACCGGCCGCGTCCACGAACTCATCCAGAAACTGGACATCGGCCCCGTGCAGATAACCGAGGAGACGTACGAGAAGATTCAGTACCGCCTCGTGCGCGACATCGTCGGTCTCGGTCCGCTCGAACCCATCATGCGCGACCCGGCGAACGAGGACATTCACGTCATCGGGCCCCAGCAGGTGGACGTCGACCACGGCGTGTTCGGCCTCCTCGAGACCACGGTCGAGTTCGGCTCGAAGGGCGACTTCGACAACTGGCTTCGGAACATGGGTGAGCGCATCGGCGACCCCGTCTCCGACGCCCACCCCATCGTGGACTCGACGCTGCCGGACGGCTCACGTATCAACATCATCTACTCCGACGACGTGTCGCTGAAGGGGTCGAGCCTCACCATCCGTCAGGGCGACGACGTTCCGCTGTCGGTGTTCCAGATATCGAAGTGGGGGACGCTCTCGCCGGAGTTGTGCGGTTACCTCTGGATGGCGCTGGAGAACGAGCGCACCATCTTCGTGGTCGGCGAGACGGCGTCCGGGAAGACGACGACGCTCAACGCCATCCTCTCGTTCATCCCGCAGGACTCGAAGATATACACGGCGGAGGACACCGCGGAGGTGTTGCCGCCGCACGACACGTGGCAGCAACTCCTCACGCGCGAGGGGCGCGGTGCGGACTCCGAGGTGGACATGTTCGACCTGGTCGCGGCCGCCCTGCGTTCGCGCCCCGACTACATCATCGTCGGGGAGGTCCGTGGCGAGGAGGGCCGGATGGCGTTCCAGGCGGCCCAGACCGGTCACCCCGTGATGCTGACGTTCCACGCGTCCGACATCGTCTCGATGATTCAGCGGTTCACCGGCGACCCCATCAACGTCCCCGAGACGTTCATGTCGAACTGTGACATCGCCCTGTTCCAGAACCGGGTGAAGCGGGGCAACGAGACGCTGCGTCGCGTGACCAGCGTGCAGGAGATAGAGGCTACTCCAAGGAGATGGGCGGCGTCGTCACCCGCGAGGCGTTCTACTGGGACCCCGTCGAGGACGAGATCGTGTTCCAGGGGCGGAACAACTCGTTCATCATGGAGGAGAAGATCGCGACGTTGCTCGGCTACGACGACACGCGGAAGATATACGACGACATCGAGTACCGCGCCGAAATCGTGCGTCGGGCGCAGCAGGAGAACATCACGGGCTACCACGAAGTGAACGAACTCATCGAGGACTTCCAGCGGGACGGCGCCGAGGGCCTCCCGTTCGACATGGCGAGGTTGTAACGATGTCCGAGACGAGTACCGGAGAGGGATTCGGCACGCAGACCAGACAGGTCAGAGCGTTCCTCGACTCCGTCCTGGAGTCGTACGAGCGGATGCCGATGCCCATCAGACGCTACGGGCTGGTGGTGTTGCTGCCGGCGGCGGTGTTCTTCGCCCCGCCCTCGTCGGCGCGATAGCGCTCCCGTTGCCGTTGCTCGTCCGCATCCCCATCTTCCTCCTCGGCGCACTCGTCGTCGTCGGCGCGGTGCTGTACCCGCGCCTCCTCGTCGAGGAGCAACGCCGCGGACTGGAGAACCAGATACACCTTCTCATCACCCACATGACCGTCCTCTCGACGACGAACATCGACCGGGTGTCGGTGTTCCGACAGCTCGGTCGGGAGGAGGAGTACGGCGAACTCGCCATCGAGATGCGCCGCATCACCGAACTCGTGGACACGTGGAACCAGTCGCTCGACGACGCCTGTGAGCGCCGGGCACGGCAGGTGCCGTCGAAACCGCTCGCGGACTTCCTCGACAGACTGGCGTACTCGCTCAGTGCGGGGCAGGACATCGACGACTTCCTCCTGGGTGAGCAGAACGCGATGGTCCAGAAGTACATCACCGTCTACGAGAGCGCGCTCGGCAACCTCGAAGTGATGAAGGACCTCTACCTCTCGATGATTCTCTCGATGACGTTCGCCGTCATCAACGCCATCGTCCTCCCCATCCTCACGGGGACGGACGCGACGATGACCATCGCGGCGGTCATCGTGCTGTTCGTCTTCGTCCAACTCGGGTTCTACTACGTCATCAAGACGATGTCGCCGTACGACCCGCTGTGGTACGTGCAGGACGAGTACCGGACCAAGGCCGACCGGCAGATAGACATCGCGCTCTACGGGGCCGTCGCGCTGTCGTTCGTCCTCGTCGGCGTCCTCGCCCTCGGGACGGCCGGGTTCACCGCCGTCGGCCAGTCGGTACAGGCGGTCATGATAGACACGCCCGTCCCCCTCCTCATCGCCGCACCGCTGACTCCCCTCGCCATCCCCGGCATCATCGCCCGGCGGCACGAGAACCGCATCAAGGAACGCGACGAGGAGTACCCCGGCTTCATCCGCGCGCTGGGGGCCTCCGAGAGCGCGAAGCAGAGCACGACCACCGCCGTCCTGAAGACGCTGCGGACGAAGGACTTCGGCGTCCTCTCGCGGGAGATAGACCGCCTGTACGTCCGGCTCAACATGCGAATCGGGCCGACCCGCTCGTGGTTCTTCTTCACCGCCGAGTCGAGTTCCTACCTCATCCAGAAGTTCAGCGAGATGTACAACATCGGCCGCCAGATGGGTGGGACGCCGAAGCAACTCGGCGAACTCATCTCGCGGAACATGAACGAGATAATCAAGCTCCGTCGCCAGCGCGAACAGGCGACGGTCACCCTCATCGGCGTCCTCTACGGCATCACGGCGTCGGCGTCGTTCGCCTTCTTCATCGGGCTGGAAGTCGTGGAGATTCTGGCCTCGTTCTCGACGAAGATGAACCTCGGTCAGATGCAGTTCGGCCAACTCATCTACGCGGGCGTCTACGACATCCCGTTCATCGAGTACCTCCTCGCACTCATCATCCTGTTCAACGCGCTGTTGTCCTCGCTGATGATTCGGATGGTGGACGGCGGTCACAAGGCGAACGCGTACCTCCACTTCGTGGTCCTCGTGTGGATCGGCTGTGCGAGTGCCGTCGCCACCTCCTCGCTCGCAGGAGCACTGATCAGCGTATGACTGACGACAGCGACACCGACCGTGACGCATCGACACCGCCTCGCGACGACCCGACTGCGCGACGGGAGGCCGACGCGAGACTCCGAACCGACGGGGGTGCCGAGCGCTCCTCCGACGGGGGGCGGCGCGTCGCCCGCGAACACGGACTCGAACGGCGAGGACCTGCTGGAAGCGTACCGGCAGAAGAAACAGGAGGACGTCGACGAGGACAGCGAGGCGGAGAAGCGACGACAGCGCGAACTGCGCAAGGCGAAGAACGGCGAGTCCATCATCGTCGACTTCGTGGCGAACTTCGTCGCCGGCGGGGACGCGACGTTCG
>NZ_WPCD01000035.1:0-23341 GCF_009741955.1 Halogeometricum sp. CBA1124
GATAACCTACGCGCACCAGCGCGAACAGAAGGGCCTCGCTCACGCGTTGCTCAGCGTCGAGGAGCACATCGACGACGACTTCATGCTCATCCTCGGCGACAACATCTTCGACGCGAACCTCGCGGACGTGGTCAAGCGCCAGCGAGAGGACCGCGCGGACGCCGCGTTCCTGGTCGAGGAGGTGCCGTACGAGGAGGCCAGTCGCTACGGCGTCTGCGACACCAACGCCTACGGCGAGATTACGGACGTCATCGAGAAACCCGACGACCCGCCGTCGAACCTCGTGATGACGGGGGTTCTACACGTTCTCGCCCGCCATCTTCCACGCCTGCCGTCTCGTCCAACCCTCCGACCGCGGCGAGTACGAACTGCCGACGCAATCGACTTACTCATCCACTCCGGCCGGACAATCTCGGCGGTGCCGGCGGAGGGATGGCGCGTGGACGTGGGCTACCCCGAGGACCGCGCCCGCGCCGAACGACTCGTCCGCGCCGAACGCGGCGAACTCGGTATCGACGAACTCGACGCGGCCGAACAGGCCGAACTCTCGTCGGTGACGTCCGCCGAAGACGGCGACTGAGCGACTCCGCTCGGTGTGAGGTGACGAAGCGTCTCTTTTCCGACGGTGGCTCGGGTCGGTGACGACGGTGGCTCGGGTCGGCGACGACGACGGAGGTCCCGTGACGCTGGACGGACATCTCTCCGGCGGAACGGTGTCGCTGCGATAACGAAGCGTCGGCGAGACGGGTGGCCGGTTCCCGCGAACCACTCCACCGTGTCCGCCGTTGTCGCGGGCGGTCGTCAGGCGACGCGGTCGCCGTCGAGGAACGCGGCGGCGGGGCCGTCGATTCGGATGCTCGTGAGGTTCCCCGTGAAGATGTACTGACGAGGTTCGTTCAGTATCGCGTCTTCGGCGCACTTCCCGAGGCCGGGAAGTATCGCGTCCAGGTCGTCGGCCGACTTGATTCGTCCGTCGACTGTCGCCTCGAACGTGGCGACGCCGTCGTCGGTCGGTCGTATCGTCAGGTACTGGTCGTCCGCGACGTGCTCCGTCTCCGACGTCCCCAGCGTCGAAGTCCCCATCGAAGTCGTCCCGGAGTTCTCTTGGTTCGGTTGGTCGTGGTCGGTCTCCACGTCGGCCGCGGGACCGTCGGTATCGTCGCATCCCATACTCTCTTTCATTCCCATTAACGAAATAAGTCTTGTGGTAAATGTGGCGTAGAAACGCTTGAAAGTGGAAAATACGCGTCTTTCAGAGTTTTGTGAATGGCCCTTCGACACGAACTTCAGACGGCTGTTTCTGGGCGTTTTAAGCTACCATTATCGACTGTGGCGGGTGCCGGAGTCAGATCTCCACGTAGTCGAATCCGGCGTCGCGCCACGCGTCGGCGTCGAGGATGGAGAACCCGTCCACCACGACGCGGCCGTCCATCAGGTCGGCCGCCTCGGCCGGGTCGACGTCGCGGAACGCGTCGTGGCCGGCGGCGACGACCATCGCGTCGGCGCCGTCGAGGGCGGTGTCCAGGTCCACGAGGTCGACGGCGTCGGTCCTGACGTGGGGGTCGTGAACGCGGACGTCCACGTCGCCGACCAACTGGCCGCCGTCGGCCGCCGCCGCACCGACCTCCCGTGATCCCGCCGCGGTGAGTCGTTCGACCAGTCGCAGTCCCGGACTGTGCCGCGCGTCGTCCACGTTCCCCTTGTAAGCGACGCCGAGGACCGCGACGGTCGCGTCGTCCAGCGAACCGAGTTCTCCGTCGAGGAGTTCGACCACGAAGTCCACCATCCCGTCGTTGACGCGCCGGGCGGTGGCGATGAGGTCCAGCGAGTCGGAGAACTGGCCGAGGAACCACGGGTCGATGGGCAGGCAGTGACCGCCGACGCCGGGGCCGGGGTTGAGAACGTCCACGCGCGGGTGGACGTTCGCCAGGTCGATGGCGTCGCGCGAACTGATGCCGTAGTCGTTCGCCACGCGGGCGAGTTCGTTGGCGAACGCGATGTTCACGTCTCGGTAGGCGTTCTGCGAGAGTTTCACGAACTCCGCCGTCGTCGCGTCCGGTGCGCGGTGGATGTCACCCTCGACGAGCGATTCGTACAGCGCGATGGTCTTGTCGGCGGACTCGTCGTCGATACCGCCGATGATGCGGTCGTTGTGGACGAGTTCGTGGGCGATGTTGCCCGGGAGAACCGTTTCCGGGCAGTGCGCGAGCGAGAAGTCCTCGCCGGGCGTCAGTTCCGACGCGGCGAGGATGGGAGCGAGAACCTCTTCGGTCGTTCCCGGCGGGACGGTGGACTCGAGGATGACCATGTCGTCCTCTCGGAGGTACTCCGCCACCGTCCGACCGGACATCTCGACGTACGAGAGGTCCGCGCGCTTGGAGTCCGCCTCGTAGGGCGTCGGCACGCAGACGATGTGACAGTCGGCCTCGACGACTTCGGTCGAGGGTTCCAGCCCCGCGTCGAGTGCGTCGAGGACGTACTCGCGGAGTTCCGCCTCGGTCGTGCGCGGGTTCCCGGCGCGTAACTCTTCGACGAGTTCTTCGTCGGGGTCGTAGCCGACGACGTCGTGGCCGTTGTTCGCGAACAGTGCTGCCGTTGCGAGCCCGATGTAACCGATTCCGTGTACACAGATTTTCATGGAGATACCTCCGCCGCGTCGGGTTCGACCCCGGCGGCGAGCGTGTCGAGTATTCGTTCCGCGGCGCGGCCGTCCCCGAAGGGGACGTCCCAGTCGGCGTCCTTTCCGAGCATCGTGCTCCCGGCCTCCACGACGTCGTCGGGGTCGAGTCCGGCCAGACAGTTCGCGCCCACGTAAGCGGTCTCCGGCCGTTCCGTGCTGTATCTGAGCGTCACGCAGGGCGTTCCGAGGATACAGGTCTCCTCCTGAACGCCGCCGGAGTCGGTGAAGACGAGGGCGGCGGCCGACTCCAGTCGGAGGAAGTCGAGGAAGTCCAGCGGTTCGACCGTCCGAATCTCCTCGGGGAGCGTCAGGTCGAACTCGTCGAGGCGAGACTGCGCGCGGGGGTGGATGGGGTAGACCACCTCGCGGCCGGTCTGCGCCGCGAAGCGAGAGACGCCTTCGAGGAGTCGAGCGAAACTCTCGCGGTCGTCGACGTTCTCCGCGCGGTGGGCGGTGAGGAGGTAGAAGTCGTCTTCCTGCAGACCGAGGTCCGACAGCACGTCGCTCTTCTCGGCGGCGAGGTCACGGTACTCGTACAGCGAGTCCACGATGGTGTTTCCGGTGGTCACTATCTCGCCGGCGACCGACTCCCGTTCGAGGTGGCTCCTCGTCTCCTCCGTCGGCGGGAACAGGTAGTCGGCGATGTGGTCCGTCACGACGCGGTTCACCTCCTCGGGCATGTCCCGGTCGAAACTTCGCAGGCCCGCCTCGACGTGGCCCACGTCGACGTTCGACTTCGAGGCGGCGAGTGCGCCGGCGAGCGTCGAGTTCGTGTCGCCCTGAACCAAGACGACGTCCGGCGCGTGCTCGTCGAGGACGTCCTCGATGCCCTCGAGCATCCGTCCGGTCTGTTCGCCGTGCGAACGAGAGCCGACTTCGAGGTTGTAGTCCGGCGTCGGGAGTTCCAACTGGTCGAAGAACACCTGGTCGAGGTCCTCCGAGTAGTGTTGCCCGGTGTGAACGAGGAGGCAGTCGACACCTCGACGGTCGCACGCCTTGATGACGGGTGCGAACTTGATTATCTCCGGTCGAGTGCCGAGGACGATTGCCACCTGCGACGCGCCGCCACTGTCGGCCGTCATCGGTGTCGGGGGACCTGACGCCGTTCGTCTCGGACGCCGTCCTCGGTTCGTTCGACCGCGTTCCTGTGAGTGGTCATAGATCGTTGTCTACCGTACTGGGGGTCCCGTACACGCTTTGTTATAGGGAACCTGTACGCGACGAGAAGGCGAAAAATCGGGGGACGGCGCGGGATTCCGGCGCTCGGAGCCGCGTCCGCCGATTCGGGCCGAAGGCAGTAACTTCCGTCCGTCTCCGCCCGGGTTCGACGGCGCCGAGCCCTCGCCGTCAGACGAGTGTCCGACGCGCCCGCGAGATGAGTCACGGCGCGCGCGTCGCTGAGAGCGGAGAAGCGGGGGAGAAGGGGATGCGTCCGAGCGCGAGGCTACCTATTCGGTCTTCGACTCCGCCCGTAGGGGTGGTCACCGGGCCGACGCGTCGCCGGCGGACCTACTCGTCCAGCGAGACGTACTGGTCTTCCCACTCCCGTCGTTCGTGGATCGCGCGTTGGCCTTCCTCGGAGATGGTGTAGTAGTTGGTCCGTCGGTCCTGCTGACCTTTGTCCACCAGCCCTTCTTCGACGAGTGCGTCGAGGTTGGGGTACAGTCGCCCGTGATTAACCTCGCCCACGTCTTTTCCAATTCGTTCCTTAATCTCTTGCCCGGAGGGACGGTCGGAGCCTGCGATTACGTACAGGAGGTCCCGCTGAAAGCCTGTTAACTCGAACATCTCGGTTTCGACCCGTCTTTTGTTCCCATCCGGTATTGTTAGTCACTGATACACGTCTGGTGTTCGTGTATTAACAGCCCGTCGTCTGGTTAGATTCCCGTCGTACCGCGCACCGGGTCCCTCCCCAGAACGCTAATGCCCGGCTTTACGCCGAAAAATCTGTTGTAAACTTTCCATCTGTGAACGATCCGCGCGAACCCGCGTCCGTGGCCGATCGCCGACAGTAGGCACCGCTGTCACGACATAAGCGAGTCGATAACAAAGATACTGAGTCGAATACGTCAAGTCGGCGATTTGCATCGGCAGTCGCGGGCGCGCGGGGACGACAACACGCCTGACACGAAATGTGATGATCGACCTATCCAAAGACGAGCTGTTCCGAATACTCAGTAACTCTCGTCGTCGGTACATCATCTACTACCTCCACGAGGCTGGAGACGAGATGAGCCTGAAACAGTTGGCGGCCCAGATCGCGGCCGTCGAGAACGGCACATCGGTAGATGAGGTGACGGACGAGGAGCGACAGCGGGTGTACATCTCGCTGTATCAGACACATCTCCCGAAGTTAGAGGAGGCTGGCATCGTCTCGTACGACGACGAGGAGCGCATCGTCGCGCTCACACCGGAGATTGCGAGCGAGGGATTCTTCTGGATGCGAACGGAGGACGAATCCCGGCCGTGGGCGACCTACTACGCCATCCTGGGTGCGGTGGGGTGGCTCGCGATACTCGCGCGAGCGGTCGCCCTAGAGGCGCTTCCGTGGTTCGCCATCGCCGTGCTCGTCTCGACTGCGATACTCGCCCTCGCGGGCGCACAGTATCTGGCCGAGTCGAGCGGCGAGGAGACCACGGACTCGTTCGAGACGCTCATCGAATGAGAACGCGTCGGTGGGGCAGCGTAGAGCGCACACCTTTCTCCGGTCTCTCGCCACCCGAGTACCGAAACTACCGGCCGGTCTGACACGTCGGTATCTCGCCCATAGTGTCAGCTGTTTGCAATCCGTGCAGATACTGCGAGAGAATTACTGCCGCGCAGTTCGAATTTTCGTTCGCTCTCGAATTTCGTGGTATCGGGCGGGTTAGACACACAATTCGAGTGAGTTAGCCGTTCGATTTCTGTTAGGGGATGTGTTAATATCTTTGGCCAAGTCCTTAAGAAATACGCTCGCTGCGCGAACGACAGCAGAACCTGCGACTCGAAGGCAGGTATATGTCGGCCCCTGTAGAAGGAGTAGTTGACCTCTCGTGCGGGGTCGAACCAGCGACGTAGGACGTCGCCCACCGCGAGCCAATCGGGAAATATCAAATTAACCTGGTGGGTGACACCGACGACCGGCGCAACGGCGCCTCTCGACGAGAGGGAGGTAGGCAGATGGCACTCGAAACACTCACCCAATCCAAGACGCAAGACGCCTCGACCCCCGAGGCGGACGCAGCCGAACAGCCCGAACAGCAGGAAGACGCGCAGGAACTCCTCTCGAAGGACACCATCTTCGAACTGCTGAAGAACCAGCGACGCCGCGACGCCATTCGGTACCTGAAGGAGAACGACGGCGAGGCGAAACTCGGCGACATGGCCGAGTACATCGCCGCGAAGGAGAACGACATCGAGATCGCACAGCTCTCCTCCAGCCAGCGCAAGCGCGTGTACATCGGTCTCTACCAGTGTCACCTTCCGAAGATGGCCAACTCCGGCGTCATCGACTTCGAGAAGAACCGCGGCGACATCACGCTGAAGCCGATGGCCGAACAGCTCGAACCGTACCTCGGTGACTCGACACCCGCGGACGACGACGTGCGTTCCTCGTCGCCGAAGCGCAACGTCGCCGTCGCCGGCGCCGTCGGCGTCGCCGTCGCCGCCGGCCTCCTCGGTGCTCCCGGGTTCGCACTCGTTCCCGCCGCCGGATGGGCGGTCGTCAGCACCACCGCGCTCGTCGTCCTCACCGCGATGGAGACGTACCGCCAGCGCGACGTCGACCGCTAGTCGGCTCTTCTTTTCGGAGGTGTTCGGTGGCTGACTCGACTTCGACTGGCAGCCGTCGCTCACCTCCTCGAAATTTTTTCACACGCGAGAGACACCGTCTGCATACTGTCTTTCTTTCGAGCTGGTGTCTGACACCAAAATCGCGCCGTTAGAACAATTTATTGACACATTCGAGTGAACCGGTACGTACGATGCCGCGAGCCGGCCGAATCAGGGGTCGTATTCTCGGGAAACGGTGCGCCTAACCACGCGTTGCGAGCGTGACACGCTGCCTATAACAATGCCTGTTCGGCCCACCTAGCGTACTATGCCACTACACTCCGCCCGGCCGAACGGCACGGCGTCAGTTCGTCCGTGCTGGGAGGGACCCGGATGAGCGACGTCCGCGAGGCGGTCGTCCTCGCCGCAGGTGAGGGTCGGCGGCTCCGTCCGCTCACGAAGTATCTCCCGAAGCCGATGCTTCCCGTCGCGAACCGACCGGTCGTCGACTACGTCCTCGACGCGCTCGTAGACAGTGGCATCGAACGCGTCGTCGTCGTGGTCGGCTATCGCGGCGACCGCATCCAGACGCACCTCACCGCGGCGTATCAGGACCTGGACGTCGAGTTCGTCCAGCAGCCCTCCCGTCTCGGGAGCGGTCACGCCCTGATGCAGGCGTCCGGGATGGTGGACGGCGACTTCCTCGTCGTCAACGGAGACAACATCATCGACACCGAAATCGTCGAGTCGACGCTGGAACGGTACGAGTCGACCGACTGCGCCGCCACCGTGGCGGTCGCACACTCGGACACCCCCGAGGAGTACGGCGTCGTCATCACCGACCGCGGCCTCATCGCCGACATCGACGAGCATCCGGTCGAGCG
Source organism: Halogeometricum sp. CBA1124 (assembly GCF_009741955.1). Classification (NCBI taxonomy): domain Archaea; kingdom Methanobacteriati; phylum Methanobacteriota; class Halobacteria; order Halobacteriales; family Haloferacaceae; genus Halogeometricum; species Halogeometricum sp. CBA1124. The sequence continues at coordinate 7,315 of NZ_WPCD01000035.1, forward strand.
AGAGGGCTACGTCGTGACGCCGGCGTCTACGCGTTCGACGACTCGGTGTTCGACGCCCTCGACCAGACCGACCCGTGGCAAGGCGAGATTCGGCTGACGGACGCCATCGAGCATCTCGACGGTCCCGTCACCTCCATCCTCGTCAACGGCGGGTGGCTCGACCCCTCGACCCCCTGGCAGTTGCTCTCGGTCTCCGAGACGCTCCTGGGCCGCCACTACGGGTCGGACGTGTACGTCGCGGACTCCGCGCGCGTCCACGAGTCGGCCATCATCGAGGGGCCGGTCGTCATCGGCAAGGACTGCGACGTGGGCCCCGGCGCGGTCATCCGGTCGGGGACGTGTCTGCAGGACAACGTCCACGTCGGGGCCAACTCGGTCGTCGAGCGGTCCATCGTGTCGACGGACGCGCACGTGGGGGCGAACGCCCTCCTGCGCGACTCCGTCGTCGGGTCCGGCGCCCGCATCGGCGACTGCGTCGCCACTCGCTGCGGACGGGCGGACGTCGTCGTCGACGGCCGCCTCTACACGGACCGCAGAATCGGAAGTATCGTCGCCGACCGCGCCACGGTCGGTGCGAACGCGACGCTTACGGCAGGTAGCAGCGTCGGCGCCGAGGCCACCGTCGGTGCCGGCGTGGTCGTGGACGGAGTCGTCCGCGAGCAGTCAGAGGTGGCAGCGTAACTATGTGTGGAATAACCGCGTGCATCGGGCAGGACGACACGGTCGAACCGCTGTTAGAAGGACTCGAACGGCTCGAGTACCGGGGATACGACTCCGCGGGCCTCGCCGTCAAGAACGGCTCTAGCATCCAGCTGAACAAGAAGACGGGCGAGGTCGAAGAACTCGTCGCCGCCGTCGAATCGAACCCCATGTCGGGCAGCCTCGGTATCGGGCACACCCGCTGGGCCACTCACGGTGGCGTCACCGACGAGAACGCGCACCCGCACACCGACGAGTCGGGGCGCGTCGCCGTCGTCCACAACGGCATCATCGGGAACTACCAGTCGCTGAAGACGGAACTGGAGTCCCGCGGCCACGTGTTCGCCAGCGAGACGGACACCGAAGTCGTCCCGCACCTCATCGAGGAGGAACTGAACAACGGCGCGACGCCCGAGGAGGCGTTCCGTTCGGCCATCGCCCGCCTCTCCGGCACGTACGCCATCACCGCCATCATCGGCGAAGAGGAGGCCATCTACGCGACCCGGTCGGGGTCGCCGCTCTGTCTCGGCATCGGGCCGGGCCAGTACTTCCTCGCCAGCGACGTACCGGCGTTCGTCCAGCACACCGACCAGGTGGTCTATCTCCACGACGGCGACTTCGTGAAGGTGACCAAGGACGGCTACGAGATAACCGACGGCGCGGGCCGGTCCGTCTCTCGGGAGGTCCAGCGCGTCGAGTGGAGCGCCGAGACGGCGAGCAAGGGCGGCTACGAGCACTTCATGCTCAAGGAGATTCACGAGCAGCCCGGGTCGCTCCGCAACACCATCCACGGCCGACTGAACGCGCTCACGGGCACCGTCGAACTCGACGAGTTCCCGCCGGAGACGTTCGCCGACGTGGACCAGGTCCAGTTCGTCGGGATGGGCACCTCGTACCACGCCGCCATGTACGCGTCGTCGATGCTCTCGTCGCGCGGCGTTCCGGCGTACGCGTTCCAGGCCGGCGAGTACGGACTCGTCAGTCCGCCGGTGACGGACAACACGCTGGTCATCGCCGTCACGCAGAGCGGTGAGACGGCGGACACGCTCGACGCCATTCGGCGCGCCAAGAGCGCCGGCGCAGAAACCGTCGCGGTCACCAACACCGTCGGGTCGTCCATCACGCGGGAGTGCGAGGACACGCTCCTCATCCGCGCGGGCCCCGAAATCGGCGTCGCCGCGACCAAGACGTTCTGTTCGCAGGTCACCGCCCTGTCGCTCCTCGGCGAGCGACTCGTCGAGGACATCACGGGCACGCGCACCTCTGACGGCCGCGAACTCGTCGAGGCGCTCTCTCGACTCCCCGGCCACGTCCAGGAGATACTCGACACCTCCGTGGCGCCGGCGCTCGCACAGGAACTCCACGACAGCGACTCGTACTTCTTCATCGGTCGGGGCGTCGGGCACTCGGCCGCGCTGGAGGGTGCGCTGAAGTTCAAAGAGATCACCTACGAGCACGCGGAGGGGTTCGCGGCTTCGGAGCTGAAGCACGGACCGCTGGCGCTCGTCACGCCGAACACGCCCGTCTTCGCGCTGTTCACCGGCTTCGAGGACGAGGCGACGCTGAGCAGCATGAAGGAGGTACAGGCGCGGGGCGCGCCCGTCATCGCCATCACGAGCAAGACGGACAGCGAGATAGCGGAGTTCGCGGACTACGTGCTCTCCATCCCCGAGACGCACCCGGACGTCGCCGGCATCCCCGCCAGCGTCCAACTCCAACTCGTCGCCTACCACGCCGCTGACCTCCTCGACCGGCCCATCGACAAGCCGCGCAACCTCGCGAAGTCGGTGACGGTCCACTGACGCGCCGACCGCCGTCCGTCGCTGTTCTCTCCGCGGGCCGCCCGTCGAATTTACTATCCCAATTATCCGTGCACGTTGGCGGTACAATCCGGCCAAATTCGCGTTAACATTCTAGTAATCGTACCTTTATTGCCGAATATCACCAGTAGAAGCTCTCTCGCAGTTTCTGCAGAGTGTTCTCAGATTCGAGTAGGCAGGGCTTACGCGAACCGGTACGGTGGGTCTACTCTCGCGGCGGTCTCAGTATGTGGCGATTACATAAGGTGGGGACTCCCGATAGGTGACTCCATGGCAGCGAGCACACACTGGGTCGCATCGTCGTCCCTCCTCCTGGAGGAGGTTGCAAGTGATGACCTTCTCGACGCCCTCGGGGACGAGGTCGCACGCGAGATTCTGGTCGCCGGCAAAGAGGGACCGGTCACGGCGGAGGAGCTGGCAGACTCCTGCGACGTCTCCGAGTCCACCATCTACCGCCGACTCGACCGCCTGAACGAACTCGGTCTGGTCGAGCGCTGCAACCCGCTTCTCAGCGCCTCGAAGGGCTCCTACCAGACCCGTATCGACGGGCTCTCTCTCTCCGTGAACGAGGAGGGTATCGGCATCGAACAGGGCCCGAGCGACTCCAAACTCGACGCGATGGAGACGGTGCTCGACGTCGTCGACGTCCAGCACGTGAACTACGACGCCGAGGAGGACCTCGTGGACGTCCAGTTCAAACTCGACCCCGAACTGTTCGAGACGTTCATGTCCGTCTACACCCGAAAGCGCGACCGCTAGCCACGGTCCGCATCCCCCCACCCCCTCGCCGAGAGCGACGGCGGACGCCGTCGCCTCTCGACTCCCTTTTCGAGCCGCAACCGTCGATAGTGCACAGCGTCCGCGAGTCAGTCGCCGGCAGCGAACCGCACTCACGCACCGACTCACGACGGCGGGGCCGCCCGCGCCTCAGCGGTCCCGCGTGACCGTCTCGCCGGGCAGCACCGTCGCCTCGGGCGACAGGACGCGCCCGCGTTGAGGCTGCTGTTGATGCCGGTCTTCGCGTCGTCGCCGACGACGACGCCGAGCTTTCGGCGGCCGGTGTCCACCCGCCGGTCTTTGACCGTCAACGTCACGTTCTCGCCGTCGTGCCGCAGGTTCGCCACCTTCGTCCCGGCGCCGAAGTTCACGTTCCGGCCGAGGACGCTGTCGCCGACGTACGTGAGGTGGCCCACCGTGGCCCCGTCCATGAGGACGCTGTTCTTCACTTCGACGGCGTGGCCGACCTTCGCGTCCTCGCCGACCAGCGTCGCGCCGCGGACGTAGGCGTTCGGCCCGACGGTCGCTCCCGACTGGATCAGCGCGGGGCCGTCGACGACGACGCCGGAGCGGATTTCAGCGCCCTCCTCGACGACGACGGGACCGTTCAGTTCGGCCCCCTCGCTCACGTCGCCCTCGACGCGCGTCTCCATCTCCGCGAGTTTCCACTCGTTCGCTTCGAGCAGTTCCCACGGTCGGCCGACGTCGAGCCAGCGGTCGAACGCGACGGGTCGCACGTCGTACGCCTCGCAGGACCGCGAGAGCACGTCCGTCAGTTCGAGTTCGCCGCGCTCGGACGCCTCGACGTCGAGCAACCAGCCGTGGGCGTCCTCGGGGAAGACGTACGCGCCCGCGTTGACGAGGTTCGAGGGCGGGTCGCTCGGCTTCTCGACCACGCCGGTCACGTAGCCGTCGTCGGTTTCGAGGACGCCGTAGGAGGTCGGGTCGGCCACCTCGAACGACCCGACTGCCGGACCGCCGTCGTAGAGCGCCGTCAGCGACGGCACGTCGTAGAGGGCGTCGCCGTTGAGGACGGCGAAGCGCCCCTCGTCGAGGACGTCCAGCGCCGAGCGGACGGCGTCCGCCGTCCCGAGTTGCTCCTCCTGAACGGCGTACTCGACGGGGACGCCCGCGTACTCCTCGCCGAAGAACGAGCGCACGTCGTCGGCTTCGTACCCGACGACGAGGACTAACTCCGTCGCTCCGGCCTCGACGGCGGCGTCGACGGTGTGTGCGACCAGCGGTTTCCCGGCCACCGGGAGCATCGGTTTCGGTCTGTACTCCGTGAGCGGCCACATTCGACTGCCGACGCCCGCCGCAAGGACTACCGTTTGCATACGCCCCCTACGGAGATGGACGGAAAATCTATTTGTTCACTACGACGGGATGCCGTTCGATTAGGCGGCGTCTACCGCGCCGAGAACGAGTTCCAGTGCCGCGCGGGCGCGACCCCGCGCGAGGAGTTCCCACGCGGCGTCGCTCGTCTGCGTGCCGAGTCGACCGGACGCTTCGAGTCCGGCGACGATGCCCGGCACTTCGCGGTCGTACCAGTCGGTCGGGTCCGCGCCGTCGGTTCCGGTCGGCTCCACGCTGGCGGTTCCACTCGCCCCCGCCCCAGACTGCTCTGCGGGCGAACTCATCGCTGCCACCTCGTCGAGAACGCGGAGCGGTCGGTCAGATGCATACGGTACCTACACGATTGTCAAAGATAGTTATCGTCCCGAACACCGACTTAACAGGAAGCTATCGCGTCCGTCACTCGGTTCCGGACACGTTCGCACCGACGACGCGTCCGCGGCGGTGAGGCGAGTCGCTCCCGGGGCGACAGGGGAGCGTCGTCGGCACCGTCTCACCCGCTTCGGTCACAGTCGGGACACAGCGTCGTGGCGGAGAGGGCCATCGTCCCGGTTACGGCGCGGGTCAGGGGGGCGCCGCACTCCGTACACCGCGGCCGGGTCTCGTTCGTAGCGTTCATGATACGCCCGAGATAGGCGTCCGAGCCGTTTGGTTATGAGGGGGCTGTGGATCTACCGTCGTCGCCGGCCTCTCTTTCACTCGCCGGGGCGGTTCGCGGGCGACGGCACCGAGCACAGAACTCGTCAGACGATTGTAATCAAGAGGTGACTTTCTGCCGTAAGAGTCAGTCCGGACAGAAGCCGGCTTCGGGCGGGGGACGAGTCGTCCTAAACCGACGATTTAGCCCCTAAAGACGGACCTTACGTGTCTCGCCGCTGGCGAGGGTGACGGGCTCTCAGAGCAGTTTCGTTCGACGGACCGAGATGCGGCCACAGAAGATTTTGAGACGCGATAGCATCTCTACGACGTTCTGAACAGTTCGTTTAGGACTCTCGAACGTTCTTAACGAACCTCGACGCTGACAGTCTCCACGCCCGATCAGTTCGAACACATATCCTCGTCTTTCGCTCTCTCACTCGTCGCTTCTCGGCACATTCATTTACAATTGTATGTATGTAATGGCTACCTGTGGCCCGCCGATGGAAATGTCTGTACGAGAGTGATTCGCTCTCTCAGCCGACCGAGCCGGCCGGTCCTCTCGGCGGCGTGCGCGCACCGCGAACCGTAAGCAGTGCTTACGACGGCCTCGTACCCGGTGTGCCCCGAAGACGAGACGGCCGCGGACCGGTTCGCCAATCGGACGGCTCGTGACGACGCTCTCGCGCCCGGGCGTACGCCCAAATAGTCTAACGACTTCTATCTACTAGTTCGCGCTCTCGAACTCGCCGTCTCGCCGCGCCCGCCGGCCGTGCGTTCGTCGCCTCTCGGCGTCGCGTCCGGGCGTTCGTCTCTTTCTCCTCCCGCCTCGTCGCGTTCTGTGCGAGAGTTCTCCTCTCGACCCGAGCAGATTGGACGTTCGACCGGTTTCGCAGCGTGCGGGAACGGGTGGCAACAGGGTGGTGGGCCGACGTGCAGACGGTGCGAACGAACCTCAACCGTTATTACACACCCTGTCTCACAGTAGCACGATGCTCCGACGCGCGTCCCGACCGCTCGCACGCCTCTTCGGAAGTACCGACTCCGGCCCGAAACCGTGTCCCTCGTGCGGGTTGCTCCTCGGTGACGGGGGCGACGCGTCGTACCACTGCGACGTGTACGGCGCCGCCCGCGTCGAACGGTGTCCGGGGTGCGAGGAGACGCTCTCGGTTCGCTCCATCGTCCCCACGGACGTCTGACTCCCGACCGCCCGCCTGCGGTGGTGACGACTCGACGAGGCGGCGCGCGGCGACTGTCGCGCCCTACTCGTCGCCGACGCCGTGTTGGACGAACACCGTCTTCCGATTCACGAACTCGCGGATTCCCTCCTTCCCGAGTTCGCGGCCGTAGCCGGACTCTTTGACGCCGCCGAACGGCAGTCGCGGGTCGGACTTCGTGAGTTCGTTGACGAACACCGCGCCGGAGTCGATTCGCCCGGCCACCTCCTTCCCGCGTTCGAGGTCCGTCGTCCACACGCTCCCCCCGAGTCCGTACTGCGAGTCGTTCGCCAGTTCGACGGCCGCCTCTTCGCTCTCGACGCGGAAGACGGACGCGGCGGGGCCGAACAGTTCCTCGCGGGCACCTGGCGAGTCGCGCGGCACGTCGGTCAGCACCGTCGGCGGGTAGAAGTACCCCTCCCTGTCGAGGGGTTCGCCGCCCGTCTCCACCGTCGCGCCCATCTCCACCGTCTCCTCGACCTGTTCCTGCAGGTCGGATAGCAGGTCCTCGCGCGCCTGCGGGCCCACGTCGGTGTCGTCGTCCTTGGGGTCGCCCACCTGCAACGCCTCCATCTCGGCGACGAACTTCTCGACGAACTCGTCGTACACGTCGTCGTGGACGATGAACCGCTTGGCGGCGATGCAGGACTGCCCGGAGTTGATGGTACGCGCCCGTGCCCCCGTCTCCGCCGCCTCGTCGATGGGGGCGTCGTCGAGGACGACGAACGGGTCGCTGCCGCCGAGTTCGAGGACGCTCTTCTTCAGGTTCCGACCCGCCTGCTCGGCGACGGCCCGGCCCGCGGGACCGCTTCCGGTCAGCGTGACGGCCCGCACGCGTTCGTCCGCGACGACGTCCTCCACCTGGTCGGAGTCGACGAGGAGCGACTGGAAGACGCCCTCCGGATACCCGGCCTCGCTGAACACCTCTTCGATGACCTTCGCGCACCCCGGCACGTTCGAGGCGTGCTTCAACAGGCCCACGTTGCCGGACGTGAGGTGCGGGGCGGCGAAGCGGAACACCTGCCAGAGGGGGAAGTTCCACGGCATGACCGCGAGGATGGGGCCGAGGGGGTCGTACCGGACGTACGTCTCGGCGTCTTTCGGTCCGTTCACGGTCTTCTCTTGGAGGTGTTCGGCCGCGTGTTCGGCGTAGTAGTCGCAGACCCACGCGCACTTCTCCACCTCCGACCGCGCCTGCGAGATGGGCTTGCCCATCTCCTCGGTCATCAACTCGGCGAACTCCTCGTCTCGGTCGCGGAGGACTTCGCCCGCGTCGGCGAGGAGTTCGCGCCGGTCGGTCAGCGACCGCTCCCGCCACTCCTCGAAGGCGTCCACCGCCCGCGACAACGCCGCTTCGACCGCTTCGTCGTCGTGTTCGTCGTACTCGGCGCGGACTGACTCCGTGTACGGGTTGACGCTCTGCATCTCTGTCGGACCCACGCCCGTCGCCGGGTTAACTCTCGGGGCCGACGGGCGAGCGAACGGCCCGCACCGCGACTCAGTGGTCGACGACCGTCATCTCCTCGACGGGCCACTGACTCAGCAGTTCGACGCCGTCCTCGCGGACGACGACCATCTCCTCGACGCGCACGCCCTGTCGCTCCGCGGGTTCCTGCGTCTCGACGGCCATCGTCATCCCTTCTTCTATCTCGATGGGGTGGTCCGGCGAGATACCGCGCCATATCAGCGGCACCTCGTACAGTTGGAGGCCCAGTCCGTGCGCCCAGTGGTTCGTCGTCAACTGCCAGTGTTCGTCGGCCCCGTACCAGTCGGCGTGTTCGCCCTCCATGTCCGGGAACGCCGCCGCCACCTCGGCGGTCGTCTTCCCCGGCTCTATCTCCTCCAACACGTCGTACAGGTTGTCGCGGGCCGTCTCGTACGCCTCCGTCTGTGCGTCCGTCGGTTCGCCCACGGAGAACGTCCGGTAGTAGCAGGAGCGGTAGCCGAGGTAGCCGATATTGTAGAAGTCGGCGTACACGAGGTCGCCGGGGCGAATCAGTCGGTCCGTCGTGTTCGCCTGGTGCTTCGGCCACGTGTTCGGCCCGGAGGTGAGGTACCCGCCGTGCACCGTCGCGCCGTGGCGCCACAGTTCGCGGACCGCGTCGCCCCACACCTCCGACTCGCGCCGCCCCGGTTTCGCGCCCTCGGCGATGGCCTGAAAGCCCGCCTCGCAGACGGCGGCGACCTGCCGGAGACACTCGATTTCGTCCTCGGTCTTCGTCTTCCGCGCGTCCGCCATGACGGCCGCGCAGTCGTCGGGTCGGAGGTCGACGCCCTGCGACTCGAACGCCGCGTGCAGGCCGCCGTGGTCGACGTCGATGCCCATCGGTTCGCTCCGCAGGTCGTACTCGTCGAGGGCGTCGACGACCGTCTCGGCCATCTTCCGGAGGAGGAACGACCGCGCCGAGTCGCGACCGGACGCGCGCGGGACGTTCCCCAGTCCGGGACAGGCGTAGCGAATATCGTTCAGCCACGGGCAGTTGTACCGCTGGTTGCTCGCGTGGTCGGCGGTGTCCCAGTGGACGACGGCCCCGTCCTCCAGCAGGAGCGAGTAGTGGTCTGCGCCGGACCCGCCGGTCATAGCCAGTCCGGTGACGTAGCGGATGTTCGGGTCCGAGACGAGGAGCATGCTCCCGAGGCCGGCGTCGCGCATCCGTTCGAGCGCGCGTTCCTTTCGCTCCTCGCGCATCCGCGCCACGTCGATTCGCTCCTCCCAGTCGACGGCCATGGTGCCGCGGGTGCCACTCATGAACTCCCGGTCGTGAAACGGCATGCCCGTACCGACAGCCGACGCCCACATCAAGTTTCCTCACGATTTATGCTCCCAAACCGAGAACGCCCGGACGGACATGTACAAGCACGTCGCGCTACTCGTCCGTCGGGACGGGATGACGCACGACGAGTTCGTGGAGTACTGGCAGGAGAACCACACTCCCATCGCGCGCGACATCGAGGGGGTCGTCCGCTACCAGACGGTCCTCCCCGTCGACCCGGAGGCGAGCGAGTTCGACGGCGTCGCGGAACTCTACTTCGAGGAGTTGGACGCCCTGCACGCCGCCCTCGGGAGTCCGGGATCGCGAGACTACGACCCCGCGAAGGGGACGGCGAAGGCGGCGAGAGAGGACGTGGACGAGTTCCTCGCCGTCGACAGTCGGCCGCGCCTCATCGGCGAGGAGTTCGTCGAGAAGGACGAGACGGGCGGCGACACGACGGGCCTGTACAAGCACTCGGCGTTCCTCGTCAGGAAAGCCGGCATGTCACACGACGCGTTCCTCGACCACTGGGCGAACGAGCACGTCCCCCTCGCGCGGGAGATTCCGGGCGTCGTCCGCTACACCCGCGTCGTCCCGACGGACCCCGAGAACGCGGAGTTCGACGGCGTCGCCGAACTCTACTTCGAGAGTCTGGACGCCCTCCGCGCCGCCCTCGGCCACGAGTCCTCCCGCGACTACGACCCCGGCCACTCGAAGGCCGCGGCGGCGCGGGACGACGTCGAGAACTTCCTCTCTCTGGAGGACCGGCCGCGGTTCGTCGGCCGCGAGACGGTCCAGAAGGACGAGACGGGGCGGTGAACGGATGACCGACGCAGACGGACCCGACGCGGACGACACCGACGCCGACGGCGGAGACGACACTGACGCGGGCGGCGGGGACGACGCGGCGGGACACTGGGCGTACCGCAGTCAGGTCGAAGCCGCGTTTCCCGAACTCGCCGATATCGAGGACGACGAACTCCGCGAGCAGGTGACCGAGGCGTGGTGTCTCGGCCTCGAACGCGGGGGGTGGCACGACGTCCGCGACGTGCCGTACGCGTGGAACATCCACGAGGTATCGAACGTCGAACACGTGCGCGGCGTCACCCGAATCGCCGTCGCGTCGGCAGAGGAGCAACGAGACTTCCACGGCGCGGACCCCGACTTCGACGTGGTGCGGGCCGCCTGCCTCCTGCACGACGTGGGCAAGTGCTACGAGTACGTGGATTTCGTGGACGACGACTGCCGCTCGGACCCCGACCCCACGTACGCGAGCGAGGAGATACCCCACTCGTTGTCGGGGTACGCCCTCGCGCACGAAGTCGGCTGTCCGCTGGCCGTTCAGCGCGCAATTCCACACTTCCTCGGCGAGGTTCCGACGCGAACGCTGGAGGCCGAACTCGTCAAGAGCGCGAACTCGGCGTCCTCGAACGCCATCACGCAGGCGACGATGGGCATCAGCCTCGACGAGTGGGTCGAGGAGTACTCCCAGACCAGTTGATTCGGCCGCCGTCTCCCGACGCCGACGACCCCCCAACGCTTTCTCTCCGGCCCGTGTAGGAGGCGTCGATGCGAAAGCGTGTCAACCTCGACGAGTTGGAGATTCAGGACGTAGACCACGCCGAGGCGGGCGTTCGCGCCGTCGGCTACGAACTCCGCCCCGAGAAGATGCGCCCGACGGTGTGGACGTTCGAGGAGGGCGGTTACGGGCCGAACCACCGGCAGGAGGAACAGGAGGAACTGTACCACGTCCTCTCGGGCCGGTTCGAGATGGTGTTCGCCGACGAGACGATGACGCTCGACGTGGGCGACGTGGTGGTCGTCTCGCCCGAGGAGGAGCGACAACTCCGCTGTCTCGACGACGGCGAGGTGTTCGTCGTCGGCGCGCCGAACGTGAAGGACGACGGCGTCGTCGTCGACTGACGCGCCGCGGACGCGCGAGTGCCGTTCGTGCGGACCCGGCGTCACGCGCGTCGCCGGCGCGTGGAAGGTCAGACCGGGTCGAGTCCGTGCGCCTCGCGCAGGACGTTCACGTAGTCGCGGAACCCCGCCTCCAGGCCGTAGTCGGGTCGGTAGCCGAGGTCCGTTCGCGCCTTCGACGTGTCGAGTCGCTGCGTCCACGGCAGTTCCCCCTCGTCGGAGACGGTGAGGTCGGCGTCCGGCAGTAACTCCCGCATCGTCTCGACGGCCTCCCGAACCGTGGCGAGTTCGCCGCGGACGTTGTAGACGCGTTGCGTGAGGTCGGCCTCGGGCGCGAACGCCGCCAGTCGGAACGCCGTCGCCACGTCGCGGACGTGTTGCCAGTCGATGACCTGGTCCCCGTACTCGACGCTGAACGGTTCGCCGAGGGCGGGTTTCTCGACGATGTTCGCGAGGAACGCCGACCCGCCCGTCTCGCGGTACGGGCCGTAGGCGACGGTGGGGCGGAGGCCGACGTGCGAGACGCCGAAGTCCTCGTGATACACCCGCGCCTGATGCTCGTTGTACTCCTTCGTCGCGCCGTACAGGGTGTCGGGGTAGACGAGGTCCGACTCGGTGACGAACTCGTCGCCGTAGTTCGCCGGCGGCGCGTACACCGCCGCCGAGGACGCCCACGCGACGCGTTCGACCTGGTCCGACAGCGACCGCGCCGCCTCGAACACGTTGTTCGTCCCCTCGACGTTCACCCGGAGGGCCGCCCGGGGGTTCTCCCGCGCTGAGTTCGTCAGGAGGGCCGCGAGGTGGACGACGCGCGTCGCGCCCGTCTCTCGAATCGCGCGAATCACGTCCGGCGCGTCGGTCACGTCGCCCCGCCGGACGGTCACGTCGTCGGCGACGCCGAGTTTCTCGAGGATTCGCGCGTCCGCCGAGAGGTCGTACGCGACCACGTCGTGACCGTGGTCCACCAACTCGCGGGCGACGTACGACCCGATGAACCCCGTTCCGCCGGTAACTATCACGGTCGATGAAGACATACTGAGGAGTCGCGCGGCGGGCACACAAAACTGTTTCCCGGCGGGACGGTAGCGGGCCGGCGGCCGACAAGCCGTGTCCGCCTACTCGTGCAGACCGCCGACAGACGCGTAGAACGACGACTGGAGCGTCTCGGCCATGTCCTCGTCCCGGTCGATTCGCGCGTCCACCACCGTCGGCGTCGCACTCGCCTTCCCGTCGCGGAGGGCGTCGCCCAGTTCGTCCGGCGACTCGACGCGGACGCCTTCCGCGCCGAACGCCTCGGCGACGCGGGCGAAGTCGGTGTCGTGGAACTCGACGCCCGCGATGTCGTCCGGCCCGCGTTGCATCTGCCGCACCATCCCGAGGCTGGTGTCGTTGAGGACGACGAACGTCGGTGCGACGCCCTGCTCTACCGCCGTCTCCACGCTCGTCATCGTCATCGCGAACCCGCCGTCGCCGGCGACGGCCAGCACGTCCTTCTCCGTCGCCAGCGCCGCCGACACCGCCGCGGGGTTCGCCCAGCCCATCCCGCCGACGCCGCCGCTTCCGAAGTACGTCCGGACGGCGGGCGTCTGCAGGTAGTTCAGGAGCCAGAAGCGGTTGTTGCCGGAGTCCGCCGTCACGACGGTGTCCGCGTCCACCACGCGTTCTATCTCCTTGACGGCGCGTTGCGGGAGCATCGGCGTCGCCGCCGACTCGCACTCGGGCGCGTCGAACGACTCCCGCGCCGTCGCCGCCCGCGACTCGGCCCAGTCGTTCGACGCCGCGCCGGCCTCGGCGAGTTCGCGGAGCGACTCCGCCGCGTCGCCTATCAGGCCCACGTCAGCGGGGTACACCCACCCGGCGTTGCGCGCGTCAACGTCGGCGTGGACAATCGTCTGCTCCGCGGGTCGGACGAAGTCCGGCGCGCCCCAGTTCGTGTCCATCGGATTCAGCCGACAGCCGACGACGAGGAGCGCGTCCCCCTCGCTGACGACCCGGTTCGCCCCCTCGTGGCCGAACGACCCGACGACGCCGCCCGCCAGTCGGTGCGTCTCGGGGAACGTCGACTTGCCGAGGTAGGAGGTGACGACGATAGCGTCGTATCGCTCCGCGACGGTCCGGAGTTCGTCGTACGCGCCCGCGGCGTGGACGCCGTTGCCCGCGACGACGACGGGTCGGTCGGCGGACTCCAGGGCTTCGACGGCGGCGGCAACGTCCCGCGGCGTCGGCGCCGCCGACCACGTCCGCGTCTGCGCCGCGTCGTCCCAGACGGGCGGAATCGGGTCGTCCGGCATCTCCTCGGTCACGGCGTTCCCGTCGAGGACGACGGCCGTCGGCCCGGGTCGTCCGGCGACGGCGTGCTTGAACGCCAACTGGAGGCTCCGAACCGTCTCCGGCGGCGTGCGCGGACACCAGTGTTCCTTCGTCACCGCGTCGAGAATCTTCGGCAGTTCGACGCCGCCGTAGTCGCCGCGGGACTGCTGGTACGGCGCGACGGTGGAGTAGTCGCCTCGCTCGGAGGCTTCGGTGACGACGACCATCGGTGACGACCCGAGTCGCGCTTCCATCTGGCCGATGACACCGAGGCTGCCTATCCACGGCCCCTGCCCGACGAGGACGCCGGGGTCGCCCGTGAGGCGGCCGTGCATCTCGGCCATGACGCTCGCCTCGCGTTCGTCGCGCGGGCGGACCAGGTCCACCGACGACTCCGGCAGGCGGTCGAACAGTTCGATGACCCGGCCGCCGGGGTAGCCGAAGACGCGTTCGACGCCGAGGTTCTCCAGTGTCTCGACGAGTCGTTCGCTCGTGTTCATGCCGCCGGGGCCGCGCGCTCGGACGCTCTGAGAGAACTATCCTGTACGTTCATTACGTTTCCATCCCGCCGGCCGGTACTTTGCTCTGTCGCCGCCGAGGAACGCGGCGGACGGTTCCGTGACGACTCGCCGCGCGATGTTACACGGGTAGTGGTGTAAGGAAAACGGTCAATCGGGGGGTAAGGTTCGCCCGGACACGAGATATAGCTTCACCAGTCCATGTCGGGGGTTTATACGCAGACCCGATGCACCGGACGTCCGGGACGGGCCGCCGCCGTCACCGCGACGGCCACTCCGGGTCGCGGCCCTCGAGGAACGCGTCGATGCCCTCGTCCTTGTCGCCGACGGCGAACAGTTGGGCGAACAGTTCCGCCTCGTACTCGATTCCCCGGTCGAGGTCCATCCGCGAGGCGGCTTTGACGGCCCGCTTCGCGTGTCCGAGAGCGACGCCGCTCTTCTCGGCCATCGACCCCGCGAGTTCGTACACCCGGTCGTCGAACGTCTCCTCGTCGTGTACCTCGTCCACGAGTCCGATGTCCCGCGCCTCCTCGGCCGAGACGAGTTCGCCGGAGAGGACGAGACGCATCGCCTGCCCCTCGCCGACGAGGCGGACGAGTCGTTGCGTGCCGCCGCCGCCGGGCATGAGCCCCAAGTTGATTTCGGGTTGCCCCAGTTTCGCCCGTTCGTGGGCGATGCGCACGTCGCAGGCCTGCGCGAGTTCGCACCCGCCGCCGAGGGCGTGCCCGTTCAGGCGGGCGACGACTGGTTGTCGCAGGTCGGCGACGTACTCGTAGACGCGCGGCCGTTCGCTCGCCGCGCGTTGGGCCAGCATGTCGCGTTCGCGCAGTTCCGTCACGTCCGCCCCGGCGACGAACGCCTTCGCCTCGTCGGCCCCCGTGAGGACGACGACGCGGGCGTCGCTGTCCTCGACGGCGTCGAGGACGCGCTTCAACTCCGCGCGCAACTGCGCGTTCAGGGCGTTCCGCGCGTCGGGGCGGTTCATCGTCACCGTCGTGACGCCCTCGACTCGGTCGTCCACCGCCACGTCCACCGTCTCGCAGTCGGCGGCGACCGATTCCACGTCCTCGGGTCCCTCGGCCGCCGGTCCGCCGCGCGTCGGTCCGTCTCCCGCGTCGTCGCCCGACTCACCGCCTCCCGCGCCGCCGTCCGGGTCGTCGCTCATCGCTCTCCGCCCTCGTCGCTGACGCCCACCTTCTCGTCGCCCTCCCACAGGTAGAACCCCTCGCCCGTCTTCCGGCCGAGTTTCCCGGCGCGCACCTTCCGCTTGAGAATCTGCGGCGGCCGGAAGCGCTCCCCGAGTTCCTCCCGCAGGTACTCGAGGATGTCGAGGCGGACGCGAGTCCGACCACGTCGCCGAGTTCTATCGGTCCCATCGGGTGGTTGTACCCCAACTCCATCGCCGCGTCGACGTCTTCGGCCGACGCGACGCCCTCCTGAACCATCCGCATCGCCTCGCAACCGAGTGCGACGCCGAGGCGCGAGGAGGCGAATCCGGGCGAGTCCCGCACCTCCACCGCCGTCTTCCCCACGTCTTCGACGAACTCGTGGGCGAAGTCCAGCGTCGCCGCCGTCGTCTGTTCGGCGGCGACGACTTCCACCAGCGCCATGATGTGGACGGGGTTGAAGAAGTGCAGGCCGACACCGCGCCCCGGTCGGTCGAGGGCGCTCAGAATCTCCGTCACGGACAGCGACGACGTGTTCGTCGCGAGGACGGCGTCCGCGTCGGCGAACCCCTCCACCTCGCGCATCGTCTCGCGCTTGAGGTCCATCTCCTCGGGCACCGCCTCTATCACGAGGTCGGCGTCCGCGACCGCGTCCGCCAGCGAGGTGGTCCCGGTGAGGCGGTCCAGCGTCGCGGTCATCTCCGCTTCGGTCACCTTGTCGCGTTCGACGCCGCCGCGGAGGTTCTCCTCGACGGCGTCTATCCCGTCCCGAACGTACTCGTCCGCCACGTCTCGCATCACCACGTCCTGTCCGGCCATCGCGGACACCTGGCGCGATTCCGTGCCCCATCCGTC
>NZ_WPCD01000141.1:0-9757 GCF_009741955.1 Halogeometricum sp. CBA1124
CGTCGTCCGCGCCCTCGAGACGCCGGCGCCGAGGCGGCCTTCGGCGTGCAGGGCGGGGCCATCATGCCCGTCTACGACGCGCTCTACGACTCCGGCATCCGCCACGTCACGATGGCGCACGAACAGGGCGCGGCGCACGCCGCGGACGCGTTCGGCGTCGTCCGCAACGAACCGGGCGTCTGCCTCGCCACGTCGGGGCCGGGGGCGACGAACCTCGTCACCGGCATCGCCGACGCCAACATGGACTCCGACGGCGTCCTCGCCCTGACCGGGCAGGTGCCGTCGGCGATGGTCGGCTCCGACGCGTTCCAGGAGACGGACACCATCGGCGTCACGACGCCCATCACGAAGCACAACTACTTCGCCTCCGACGCCGACTCCGTCGGCGACACCGTCGGCGAGGCGTTCGCGCTGGCCGACGAGGGTCGGCCGGGTCCGACGCTGGTCGACCTGCCGAAGGACGTGACGCTCGGCGAGACGGACCGCGAACCCGGTCCGGCGGAGACGCCGAAGACCACGACGCCCCAGACCGAACCCGACAAGGAAGCCGTCGCGGACGCGGCCCGCGCGATAGAGGCGGCGGAGCGACCCCTGCTCCTGTTCGGGGGCGGCGTCATCAAGGCGGACGCCACCGACGAGGCGCGCACGTTCGCCCGCGAGAACGGCATCCCCGTGGTCACGACGATGCCGGGCATCGGCGCGTTCCCCGAGGACGACGACCTGTGTCTCTCGTGGGCGGGCATGCACGGCACCGGCTACGCGAACATGGCTATCACGCACACCGACCTGCTGATAGCGGTCGGGACGCGCTTCGACGACCGCCTGACGGGCGGCATCGACACGTTCGCGCCCGAAGCCGAGGTCATCCACGTCGACATCGACCCCGCGGAGATATCGAAGAACGTCCACGCGGACTACCCCGTCGTCGGCGACGCGGCGACGACGCTCGACCGACTCGGCTCCGAAGTCGCGAACGCGCCCGACGCCGGCGAGTGGCGCGAGCAGTGCCTCGCGTGGAAGGAGGCGTACCCGATGGACTACGCGACGCCCGATGACGAACCGCTGAAACCGCAGTTCGTCGTCGAGTGTCTGGACGAGGCCACCTCCGACCGCGCCGTCGTCACCACCGGCGTCGGCCAGCACCAGATGTGGGCCGCGCAGTACTGGACGTTCACCGAACCGCGGACGTGGGTGTCTTCGCACGGACTGGGGACGATGGGCTACGGCCTGCCCGCGGCCATCGGCGCCCGCCTCGCCGCGGACGACGACCAGGAAGTCGTCTGCGTCGACGGTGACGGGTCGTTCCTGATGACGATTCAGGAACTGTCCGTCGCCGTCCGCGAGGAGTTGGACATCACCGTCGCGGTGCTGAACAACGAGTACATCGGCATGGTGCGCCAGTGGCAGGACGCCTTCTTCGAGGGCCGACACATGGCCGCGGAGTACAACTGGTGTCCCGAGTTCGACAAACTCGCCGAGGCGTTCGGCGCGCGCGGGTGGCGCGTCGACGACTACGACGAAGTCGCCGACGCCATCGAGGAGGCCATCGAGTACGACGGTCCGTCGGTCGTCGACTTCCACATCGACCCGCGGGAGAACGTCTACCCGATGGTCCCCTCGGGCGGCGCGAACGGCAAGTTCGCTCTGACGGAGGACCAGCTATGAGTTCCGAGGATTCGACCGACGCGGACCAGAACGGAGAGTTGCCCAAACACGGCCTGCAGGGCCCCGAACCGGACGAACGGCCGCACCCGGAGGGACGGCGCAACTCGCAGGGCATCCGCATCGACCCCGAAGTCGAGGCGGAACCGTCGACGCGGCGCGCCGTCATCTCCGCGCTGGTCGAGAACGAACCCGGCGTGCTGTCGCGCGTGGCGGGGCTGTTCTCCCGGCGGCAGTTCAACATCGAGAGCCTGACCGTCGGCCCGACCACCGTCGAGGGGCACGCCCGCATCACGATGGTCGCCGAGGAGTCGAACCCCGGCATCGACCAGATAGAGAAGCAGTTGGCGAAGCTGAAGCCCGTCATCGCCGTCGGGGAACTGGACGACGACGCCGTGCGCGCGGAGTTGGTCGTCCTGAAGGTCCGCGGCGACGAACCGGACAAGGTCCACGCCATCACGGAGATGTACGAGGGCGAGACGTTAGACGCCGGCCCGCGGACCATCACGGTCCAGCTCACCGGCAGGGAACAGAAGATAGACGACGCCATCGACGCGTTCCGCCAGTTCGGCATCATCGAGATAGCCCGAACGGGCCAGACCGCGTTGGCGCGCGGCGACCAACCGACCGTCCCCGGAGAGGAACCGGCCACCTCCGGCGAACCGACCACACCAGCCAACTACGATGACTGACGACGAACTCACCACGACAGTATACTACGACGACGACGCGGACCGAACGCACATCGACGACAAGACGGTGGCCGTCCTCGGCTACGGCAGTCAGGGCCACGCCCACGCGCAGAACCTCGCCGAGAGCGGGGTCGACGTAGTGGTCGGCCTGCGCGAGGGGTCGTCCTCGCGCGACGCCGCCGAGGCCGACGGCCTCCGCGTGGCGACGCCCGTCGACGCGGCCGCCGAGGCGGACATCGTCTCCGTCCTCGTCCCCGACACCGTCCAGCCGGCGGTGTTCGAGGAGATTCGCGACGAACTCGACGCGGGCGACACGCTTCAGTCGCCCACGGCTTCAACATCCACTACAACCAGATTCGTCCCCCGGAGGACGTGGACGTGACGATGGTCGCGCCGAAGTCGCCGGGGCACCTCGTCCGCCGCAACTACGAGAGCGACCAGGGGACGCCGGGGCTCATCGCCGTCTATCAGGACGAGACGGGCGACGCCAAGGAGGAGGCGCTTGCGTACTCGCACGCCATCGGCTGCACCCGCGCGGGCGTCATCGAGACGACGTTCCAAGAGGAGACCGAGACCGACCTCTTCGGCGAACAGGCCGTCCTCTGCGGCGGCGTCACCTCGCTGGTCAAGCAGGGCTACGAGACGCTCGTCGACGCGGGCTACTCCCCGGAGATGGCGTACTTCGAGTGCCTGAACGAACTGAAACTCATCGTGGACCTGATGTACGAGGGCGGCCACAAGGAGATGTGGGACTCCGTCTCCGACACCGCCGAGTACGGCGGCCTCACCCGCGGTGACCGCGTCGTGGACGACCACGCCCGGGAGAACATGGAAGAGATTCTCGAAGAGGTCCAGAACGGGACGTTCGCCCGCGAGTGGATCGCCGAGAACCAGGCCGGACGGCCGTCCTACACGCAACTGAAGGACCGCGAGGAGAACCACCACATCGAACGGGTCGGCGCGCCTCTGCGCGACCTGTTCGCGTGGGCCGAGGACGAAGCGGACGACAAAGAGGCGGCGGAGGCGCCGGCGGACGACTGACCGACGATGACAGACACAGACGAGCGAACGATGGGAGACGTGAGCCACACGAACCCGCACACCGAGGAGACGTTCGGGTACTCGTTCCGCCGCGGCCCGGCGATGGCGGACGGTGGCGAGACGCAGGCACCGAGCGACGAGGAGACCATGGGCGACGTGGACCACACGCCGCGCGAGGGCGACGACGTCAACGACGTGTGGACCCGCGGCCACGGTGATGTAGATGAGTGAGGGAACGCTGTACGACAAGGTGTGGGACAACCACGCCGTCACGACGCTCCCCACCGGACAGACGCAGTTGTTCGTGGGCCTGCACCTCATCCACGAGGTGACCAGTCCGCAGGCGTTCGGCATGCTCCGCGAACGCGACATGGAGGTGGCCTTCCCCGAACGGACGCACGCGACGGTGGACCACATCGTCCCGACGGCGGACCAGTCACGGCCGTACGCCGACGACGCCGCAGAAGAGATGATGGCCGAGTTGGAGCAGAACGTCCGCGACGCGGGCATCGAGTTCGACGACCCGACGACGGGCGACCAGGGTATCGTCCACGTCATCGGGCCCGAGCAGGGAATCACCCAGCCCGGGATGACCATCGTCTGCGGCGACAGTCACACCTCGACGCACGGCGCGTTCGGCGCACTCGCGTTCGGTATCGGCACCTCGCAGATTCGCGACGTGCTGGCGACCGGATGCATCGCCATGGAGAAGCAGCAGGTCCGCAAGATAGAGGTGACGGGCGAACTCGGCGACGCCGTCGAGGCGAAGGACGTCATCCTCGAGATAATCCGACGGCTCGGCACCGACGGCGGCGTCGGCTACGTCTACGAGTACGCCGGCGAGGCCATCGAGAGCCTCGACATGGAGGGCCGGATGTCCATCTGCAACATGTCCATCGAGGGCGGGGCCCGCGCGGGCTACGTCAACCCCGACGAGACGACGTACGAGTGGTTGGCGGAGACGGACGAGTTCGCCGACGACCCCGAGAAGTTCGAGCGACTGAAGCCGTACTGGGAGTCCGTCCGCTCCGACGAGGACGCCGAGTACGACGACGTGGTCACCATCGACGGCGACGAACTCGAACCGGTCGTCACGTGGGGCACCACGCCCGGACAGGGCGTCGGCATCACGGAACCGATTCCGGCACCCGAGGACCTGCCGGCGGACAAGCGCGACACCGCGCGGCGCGCACAGGAACACATGCGCGTGACGCCCGGCGAGACGATGCAGGGCTACCCCATCGACGTGGCGTTCCTCGGGTCGTGCACGAACGCGCGCCTCGCGGACCTGCGCCGCGCCGCGCGCGTCGTGAAGGGCCGACAGGTCCACGACGACGTGCGCGCGATGGTCGTCCCCGGCAGCCAGCGCGTCCAGAAGGCCGCCGAGGAGGAGGGCCTGAAGGACCTCTTCGAGGACGCCGGCTTCGAGTGGCGCAACGCCGGCTGTTCGATGTGTCTCGGCATGAACGAGGACCAACTGGAGGGCGACGAGGCCTGCGCGTCCTCGTCGAACCGCAACTTCGTCGGCCGGCAGGGGTCGAAGGACGGCCGCACCGTGCTGATGAACCCCCGGATGGTGGCCGCCGCGGCCGTCAACGGGGAAGTGAGCGACGTGCGCGAGATGAAGGAGGTGAACCTGGCGTGACGACGGAGATACCCGAAGTCGACTACGTCTCGGGGACGGGCATCCCCATCCGCGGGAACGACATCGACACCGACCAGATAATCCCGGCCCGGTTCATGAAGGTGGTCACCTTCGACGGACTGGGTCAGTTCGCCTTCTTCGACCTGCGGTTCGACGACGACGACGAACCAAAGGACCACCCGATGAACGAGGACCGGTTCAAGGACTCCTCGGTGATGGTGGTCAACGCGAACTTCGGCTGC
This sequence comes from Halogeometricum sp. CBA1124, assembly GCF_009741955.1. Lineage (NCBI taxonomy): Archaea > Methanobacteriati > Methanobacteriota > Halobacteria > Halobacteriales > Haloferacaceae > Halogeometricum > Halogeometricum sp. CBA1124. Next base: position 5,283 of record NZ_WPCD01000141.1, read on the forward strand.
GGGTCCTCGCGCGAACACGCCCCGCAGGCGCTGATGCGCTGGGGAATCGACGCCATCGTCGGCGAGTCGTTCGCCGAAATCTTCGCGGGCAACTGCCTCGCCCTCGGTATCCCGACGGTCACCGCCGACCACGAGACCATCTCGGAACTGCAGTCGTGGGTCGAGGAGAACCCCGACGGCGACATCGAGGTCGACGTGGAAGCCGAGACGGTCACCTACGGCGGGAAGACCGTCGACGTGACCGTGGACGACGCCCAGCGGAAAGCGCTCGTCGACGGCGTGTGGGACACCACCGCGCTGATGAAGTCGAACCAGCAGGCGGTCCGCGACACGGTGGACTCGCTCCCCTACGTGGAGAGCGATGACTGACGAGATAGTCGTCGTCGAGGGCGACGGCATCGGGAAGGAAGTCGTCCCGGCGGCGGTGTCCGTCCTCGACGCCGTCGGCGACTTCGAGTTCGTCGCGGCGGAGGCGGGCGACGCGGTGAAAGAGCGGACCGGCGAGGCACTCCCGCAGGAGACGTACGACGTGGTCGCCGACGCCGACGCCACCCTGTTCGGCGCGGCGGGCGAGACGGCCGCGGACGTGATTCTGCCCCTCCGGACGGCGGTGGACTCGTTCGTGAACGTCCGCCCGGCGAAGGCGTACCCCGGCGTGGACGCGCTTCGACCGGAGACGGACCTCGTCTTCCTCCGGGAGAACACCGAGGGCGTCTACTCGGGCCACGAGGACCGCCTCTCGGCGGACCTCTCGACGCTGACGCGCGTCGTCACCACCTCGGCCTCCGAGCGACTCGCCGAGTTCGCCTGCGACTACGCGCCCGACGGCTTTCAGGTCGCGCACAAGGCGAACGTGATGCGGGAGACGGACGGCCGCTTCCGCGACGCCGTCGTCTCCGTCGCCGAGGAACGAGGCGTCGAGACGGAGGAAGTGCTGATGGACGCCTTCGCCACGCGCGTCTGTCTGGACCCGACGCAGTTCGACGTCGTCGTCTGCCCGAACCTCGCGGGCGACGTGCTGTCGGACCTCGCGGCCGGACTCGTCGGCGGCCTCGGACTCCTGCCGTCGGCGAACATCGGGCCCGACAACGCCCTGTTCGAACCCGTCCACGGGACGCGCCGGACATCGCGGGGGAGGGCGTCGCGAACCCGTCCGCGACGATTCTCTCGGCGGCGATGCTGCTCGAACACCTGGGCTACGACGACGAGGGTGCGGCCGTCCGCGAGGCGGTCGAATCGACCCTCGCGGAGGGCCCGCGCACGGCCGACCTGGGCGGCGACGCCTCGACGGAGGCCGTGACGCAGGCGGTCATCGACAGACTCGACTGAACGCGCCCGCGTTCGCGGCGCTCTCTTCTGCGTTCCCCGTTCGTGAGCGACTGCGCTCCGCCTCGGTCTGCACGCTCGCGCGTATTTCTCGCGCAAAACGTGCAGGACTGAACGATTCTCGAACACGAACAATTAACAACGAACAGGGGCTACTGCCGAACACGACTGACGCCTATGTTACCCGCAGAGCGCAAAAGACGAATCGTGGAACTCGTCTCGGCGGACGACGGGCGGTCCGTCGAGGGCCTGGCCGAGGAACTCGGCTACTCGAAGGCCACCATCCGGCGTGACCTCCGAGAACTGGAGGACCGCGGCCTCGTCGAACGGTCGCACGGCGGCGCAGTGCCCGTCACGACCGTCGGCAAAGAACAGACGTACGGGCAGAAGGAGGTACAGAACCTCGACGGCAAGCGCGCGATAGCCGACCGCGCCGTCGCGGAGATAGCCGAGGGACAGGTCGTCTTCTTCGACGCGGGGACGACGACGATGGAGGTGGCCAAACAGGCGCCGAAGGACGGCTCCATCCTCTCGGTGACGAACTCGCCGCGCCTCGCCGTCGAACTCGGGAAAGAGGAGAACGACGTGAAACTGACGGGCGGCACGCTCCGAAGTCGCACCCGTGCGCTGGTCGGGCCGACGGCGGAGTCGTTCATGGAGCGGACGAACTTCGACCTCCTGTTTCTGGGGACGAACGCCATCGACGCCGACGGCGGCCTGACGACGCCGAACGAGGACGAGGCGCGGATGAAGCAGTTGATGACCGAGAAGTCCGCGCGCGTCGTCCTCGTCGCCGACGCGACGAAGGTCGGCAAGCGCTCGTTCGTGAAGTTCGCCGACGTGCACGACGTGGACGTGTTCGTCACCGACGAGGAGTTGCCGCCGAGAGAGCGGCAGGCGTTCGAGAACGAGGGCGTCACCGTCGTGGAGGTGCCGCCCGAATGACCGACGGCGACGACGTGCTGACGGTGACGGCCAACCCCGCCGTCGACCACACCGTCCGGGTCGACGAACCGCTCCGGACGGGGACGGTCGCCCGGACGGACGACGCGAAGTTCGACGCCGGCGGGAAGGGAATCAACGTCTCGAAGTACCTCACCGCGCTGGACGTGGACGCCCCCGCGACCGGGTTCCTCGGCGGCCCGTTCGGGAAGATGATTCGTGACCGCCTCGACGACGACGCCGTCCCGAACGACTTCGTCGACATCGGCGACCGAACGCGCCTGAACACGACCGTTCTCGGCCCCGAAGGCGAGTACAAGATAAACCACGACGGGCCGGCGGTTCGCGACGGGGAGGTGACGGCGCTGGTCGACCGCGTCCGCGAACGCGCGCCGGACCGCCTCGTCGTCGCCGGCAGTCTCCCGAAGGGCGTCACCACGGACGACGTGGACGAACTCGCCTCGGCGGGCGACTGGGAGACGGCCGTCGACATGGGCGGGGCGGCGTTGGCCGAACTCGACGCCTCCTACCTCGCCTGCAAGCCGAACCGCGACGAACTCGCCGTCGCCACCGGGATGGCCGTGGAGACGACGGCCGACTGCGCGGCGGCGGCGCAGGCGCTCCGCGACGGCAAGTTCCGGTTCGTCGTCGCCTCGCTCGGCCCGGACGGCGCCCTGTTGGCGGCCGAGTCCGGCACGTACCACGCGCCCGCCGTCCCCGCGGACGTCGTCGACACCGTCGGCGCGGGCGACGCTCTCCTCTCGGGCTTCCTCGCCGGACTCACGCGAGGGGAGTCCGAACGGACGGCGCTGAAGACGGGCGTCACCGTCGCGTCGCGCGTCGTCGCCGCGTCGGGAACCAGTGTCCCCGACTTCGACGGCATCTTCGACGACAGGGACGACGTGACGCTCTCCGCGGCGCGTCCCTGATGCTCGCTGGGTCCGGTTTGCGAGCGCAATCGTTCAAAATCGTTCATGTCCGAAAGGGTTTTTGAAGATATACAGAAACTATCGTGAGGGAGCAATCCATGTCAAGCAAGCAGTCAGCGGAGAACGCGTATCGGGCCTACCTGACGAAGATAAAGGAGGACCTGATGACCGGCGTATCGTACATGATTCCGTTCGTCACCATCGGCGGTATCTTCCTCGCTCTCGGGTACGCCGTGGCGGGCGTCACCGGGACCGGCGTGCAGGAAGTGTTCGGTGCGACCGGGACGCTCGGCTGGTTCCTCGCTCAGATCGGCGTGGCGGGGCTCACGATCATGGTGCCCATCCTGGGGGCGTACATCGCGTACGCCATCGCGGACCGGCCGGGTCTCGCGCCCGGGTTCCTGCTCTCGTACATCATCCAGCAGGGGAACGTCCTGCAGGCGGCCGGTGACGTCATCGGTCTGCAGGGTGGCGCGGCCGGCGCGGGCTACCTCGGCGCACTCGTCGCCGGTCTCCTCGCCGGGTACGTCGCCCGCTGGATAAAGGGCTGGAGCGTCCCGGACTACGTGACGCCGATGATGCCGGTGCTCATCGTGCCGGTGTTGACGATGGCGATTCTGTCGCCCCTCGTCATCTTCGTCCTGGGCGTCCCGGTCGCCATCGCGAACGCCGCGCTGACCGGCTTCCTCCAGAGCATGCAGGGCGGACAGGCCGTCCTCGTGGGGGCACTGCTCGGCGGGATGATGGCGTTCGACATGGGCGGCCCGGTGAACAAGGTCGCCTACGTGTTCGCCACCGGCCTCATCGCCGAGGGCGTCACGGCGCCGATGGCCGCGGTGATGATCGGCGGGATGATTCCGCCTATCGGTCTCGCCATCTCGAACTTCGTCGCACCGCACCTGTACGCCGCGGAGATGTACGAGAACGCGAAGTCCGGCATCGTCCTCGGCTTCTCGTTCATCACGGAGGGGGCGATTCCGTACGCCTCCTCGGACCCCGTCCGCGTGATTCCGTCCATCATCGCCGGGAGCGCGGTCGGCGGCGCGATGTCGATGGCGCTGAACGTCACGATGCCCGCCCCGCACGGCGGCATCTTCGTCGTTCCGCTGTCGAACAAACCGCTCGTCTTCCTCGGCGCCATCGTCATCGGGTCGCTCGTGACGGCCGCCATCGCGACGGTGTGGAAGCCGGACTTCGAGGACCGCGTCGGCGCGGGCGAGACGGAGACGGCCGCGGCGACATCCGACGACTGACGACAGACGACAGACGACACCGACG
>NZ_WPCD01000187.1:0-7044 GCF_009741955.1 Halogeometricum sp. CBA1124
AACGGTCGTCGGTCACGCGGCGTCCTCCTCGCCGGCGTCCGGCAGGGTGACCACCGGCAGGTCGCTCTCGGTCACGAGCGATTTGCGGGTGTCGCCGGAGAACAGGTCCCACCACCGACTCCCCCCGCGCGGCGTGAACGCGATGCACGTCGCGCCGATGTCGTGGGCGGCGTCGATGATGGTGTCGGCGACGTCGGTGCCGTAGCGGAGGTCCGTCTCCACCTCGACGCCCGCGTCTTCGCCCGCCTCGCGGACGAGTGCGAACAGTTCGTCCGCGAGGTCCTCGCGTTGTTCGACCGACGCCTTGTCCGGGGCGCCGCCGGCCTTCTCGATGACGTGGACGAAGACGGCGCGTCCCCCGACGGCGGCGACGTGCGGCAGGACGGCGTCGGCCGTCGCGGCGGCGTCGTCGGCGTTCGCGACGGGGACGAGCGGTCGGTCGAACAGCGACCGAGGCGACCCCTCAGCCATGCTGGCCACCGCCGTCGACACCGGGTCCGGTTCGGCGGCCGGGCGTCTCCCGGTCCGCGCCCGCGTCGTCGCGTTCGGCCCGGAGTCCCCCGACTCTCCGGTCGTCCCCCGCGGAACGAGACGTACGTGTACGTGAACGGATGCGGCACAGAGTCATACGAGAGCGATTGTCCCTCCTCGGCTTTAGAAGTTCGCAAACCGACGTACCGACTGTCGCGGCCGATTCGGCCTCGACGGACCGACCCGGACCGCCGGCCGACGGGACGCGCCGTCGACCGCCCGACTCAGACCGCCGCGACCCACGCGCGGTAGTCGTCGTCGCGGCCGTACACCTCGACGAACACCCGGTCGACGAAGGCGGCGAGGCGGTTCGCGTCCGACCGCGCGATGATGCGGAGGTTCGTCCCCTCGGCCTCCTCGGGCGACTCCATCTGGTCGATGCGGAACTCCGGGAAGTCGGTCAGGAGGGTCTTCGCGCGTTCGAGTTCCGCCTCGGTCAGGTCCATGTTGAACGTCTGGTCGGCGAACTGCACCCACGGCGCCGGGGCGTCCTCCCCGTCCACGTCCGGGTCGTGCTCGACTTCGACGGTCAGGAACGGACTCGCGCGCGTCCGGTGGGCGGTGACCGCCTCGGCGAACAGTTTCCGTCGCGCTTTCGGGTCGTCGGCGTCGAATCTGGTCATACCGGACGTTCGTCGCCGTCGGTAGAAAAACGAGGGGGACTCGGGCGAGTCAGAGCAGCGTCACCACGGCCAGCAACGCGAGGGCGGAGACGACGACGAGCGACACCGCGAGGACGGCCACCGGGGCCAGACCCGCGTCGCGCATCGCTTCGAGGCGCACGTCCAGTCCGAGGCCGGCGAACGCCAGCGCGAACAGGCCGTCGCTCGTCGTCTCGAGGAGGGCGAGCGTCCCCGACGAGAGGAGCCCCGCGTCGCGGCGAGGGCGACGAACGCGAACCCGACGAGGAAGTTCGGGACGCCGCCCAGCACCGACGCCACGCCCGACTCGGTGGAGCGGTCGGCGTCGCGGAACGCGTACCAGGGGCGACGACGCCGAGGAGGGAGTTCCGGACGAGTTTCGTCACCGTCGCCCACTGGCCGGCCTCGGCGGAGTGTGCGAAGCCGGCGGCGGTGACCGGACCGGTGCTGTACATGCTCAGCCCGGCCCAGACGCCGAACTGCCGGCCGGAGAGCGCCAACAGGTCGCCCGCGACGGGAAAGGCCAGAAGCGTCACCGCGTCGAACAGCAGGATGGCGGCGACGACGTGTGCCAGCGACTCGCCGTCGGCGTCGATGGTCCCCGCGACGGCCGTCGCGGCGGAGACGCCGCAGACGCTCGCCCCCGCCGCGAGGAGCGACGCCGTCTGGCGCTGGACTTCGAACACCCGTCGCGCGAGCACGTCGACGAAGCCGACGCCGAAGGCGAGGCGGCCGCGGCGAGTCCGAGGACGACGGGCCCGCTCGCGACGAGGTCGGCGAACGCGACGCGCGCGCCGAGGAGGACGATGCCGGCTTCGAGGAGGCGGCCGTGGAACCGGACGCCCGCGGCGGCCCAGTCGGGGACGCGACGACGTTCGCGACGACGGCGCCGAACGCCACCGCGAGGAGGAGCGCGTTCAGTCCGGGAACCACGTCGGCGACGAGAAACGCGAGTCCGGCGAGTGCGGCGAGGAGCAGGAGGCCCGGGACGGCCGACAGAACCCGCCGAGAGACCCGTCGAGCGTCGGTCACGGCCGCGCGTCGGTCGGCGCTCGGTTCGTCCCCGCGCCGACGGGACGGGGAGCGTTCGGGAGCTTCGCGTTCGGCATTTCGTCTGCCGGTTCGTGCGCGGGTCCCTTACTGTGTTGATTTCGGCGCTCGGCGAGGTCGAGTTCGGCGCTCGGCGGCGGGAGCGTCGAAAGGTGAGACGCTATCTTCAACGTTATACCGTCGGCCCGGATTGGGGGGAACATGGGTAAGCACATCCTGCTGCTGGGCGCCCCCGGCGCCGGAAAGGGAACGCAGTCGAAGCGACTCGCCGCCGAGTTCGACCTCGAACACGTCACGACGGGCGACGCGCTCCGCGCGAACAAGGACATGGACATCAGCGACATGGACTTCGAGTACGACACCCCGCGGGAGTACATGGACGCGGGCGAACTCGTCCCCGACGACGTGGTGAACGAAATCGTGAAGACGGCGCTGCGGGAGGCCGACGGCTACGTCCTCGACGGCTATCCGCGCAACCTCGACCAGGCCGAGTACCTCACGGAGATTACGGACCTCGACGCCGTCGTCTACCTCGACGTGAGCGAGGACGAACTCGTCGACCGACTCACCGGCCGGCGCGTCTGCCCCGACTGCGGCGCGAACTACCACGTCGAGTTCGCCCCGCCCGAGGAGGAGGGCGTCTGCGACGAGTGCGGCGCGGAACTGATTCAGCGCGACGACGACACCGAGGAGACGGTGCGCGAACGCCTCAGCGTCTACCGCGAGAACACCGAACCCGTCGTCGAACACTACCGCGAGGAGGGCGTCCTCGTCGAGGTGGAAGGCGAGCAGACGCCGGACGACGTGTTCGAAGACGTCGCCGCCGTCGTCGAAGACGCGTAACGACCGACCCGCAGCGACCACACTCGTTCTCGAACCCGCCTCGCGAGACGCCGCGTCCACCCCGGGCGTGACGGCGGAGTTTTCCGTTCCGGCAGCGAACGCGGCGGACATGGATGCGAAACCGGACGCCGCGACGCCGCCCCGAGTGCTGTTCGTCGGGGGACCCGACTGGGCCGAGTCGGCGGCCGACGCGCTGTCGTCCGTCGCGTCGGTCACCCGGGTCGACGGCGCGCGGACGGGCGCGAGCGACTGTCGTCGGGGCGTCCCGACGCCGTCGTCGTGGCGCGGTCCGAGGGCGGCGTCGCCGCCGTCTCGACGCTCCGCGCCGCCGCGACGGACCTCCCAATCGTCTTCTGTACCGACGCCGGCAGCGAGTCGCTGGCCCGCGACGTCCTCGCCGCCGGGGCGACGGACTACGTGCCGGCCGACACCGCCGAGTTCGCGTCGTACGTCCGGGAGCGCACGGTCGAAGCGGCCGCCGAGGCCGCAGAGCGCGTCGAACTGGAGCGCGAACTCCGGCGGTCGGAGGAACTCCACCGCGTCACGCTCAACAACATGACCGACACGGTGCTCATCACCGACGACGAGGGTCGGTTCACGTACGTCTGCCCGAACGTCCACTTCATCTTCGGATACACGGAGGCGGAGATTCGCGAACTCGGGAGCATCGACGCCCTCCTCGGCGACGACCTGTTCGACGACGCCGAACTCGCCGAGTCGGGCGTCCTGACGAACGTCGAGACCACGGCGACCGACAAGGCCGGCGCGGAGCACACGCTCCTCGTCAACGTCCGCGAGGTGTCGATTCAGGGCGGGACGACGCTCTATAGCTGTCGCGACGTGACGAAGCGAAAGCAGCGCGAGGAGTCGCTGACGGGGCTGCACCGGACGACGAGCGAACTGCAGTACGCCGAGACGGTTCGGGAGATAGCCCGGCACGTCGTCGAGGACGCAGAGGAGGTTCTCGGCTGTGCGGCGAGCGCGATATTCAGGTTCGACGCCGAGACGAACCGCCTCGAACCGGTCGCGCAGACGCCGGCGATGGACCGGCTGTACGGGCCGTTACCGTCGTTCAGGCCCTCCGAGGAGAACCTCGTGGGTCGGGCGTCGTGACCGGCGACCCCCTGTTCTTCGACGACGTACACGAGTCGCCGGCGCTGTCGAATCCGGCCACGGACCTCCGGAGCGTCGTCGTCCTCTCGCTGGGCGACCACGGCGTGTTCGTCGCCGGCGTCGACACCGTCGGCGCGTTCGACGACGTCCACCGCGAAATCGCGGACCTGCTGGCGACGACGACGGAGGCGGCGCTCGACCGGGTGGAGCGGCAGTCGCAACTCCGCGAACAGGACCGCGAACTCCAGCGACGGAACGACCGACTCGTCTCGCTCAACCGCGTCAACGAGATAATCCGCGAGGTGGACCAGTCGGTCATCCGCGCGGAGACGCGGGAGGCGGTCGAACGCGCCGTCTGCGAGCGACTGACCGACGACGACCGCTACCGATTCGCGTGGGTCGGGTCGGTCGACCCGGCGTCGGGAACGCTCGTCCCGCGGGCCGAGAGCGGGACCGGACGGGGCTACCTCGACGACGTCTCCCTCGCGGCCGACGCCGACGGCGACCCGGCGTGCGCGACGGCCGCGACGGGCGAGGAGACGCTGGTCTCGAACGTCGCCACCGACCTGCGGCGGACGCCGTGGCGTCGCGCCGCCCTCGAACGCGACTTCCAGTCGGCCGTGGCCGTCCCCATCTCGTACGACGGCGTCTCCTACGGCGTGTTGGCCGTCTACGCCGACCGGCCCGCAGCGTTCGACGGGATGGTCCGGACGGTGATGGCCGAACTCGGCGAGACGGTGGCCTCGGCCATCAGCGCCGTCGAACGGAAGGCGGCGCTCCTGACGACGGCGGTCACCCGCGTCGAGTACGCCGTCTCCGGCGGCGGGTTTCCGCTCTCGCGCGTGGCCGAACGCGCCGACTGCACGCTCTCGGTCGTCACCGGCATCCAGCAGACCGTCGAGGACGACTCGGTGTTCGCCACCGTCGAAGGGGCGACGACGGCCGACCTGCGGGCCGCCGCGGACGCCACCGCCGGCGTCGCCGAGTACCGCGTCGTCGCCGCCGAGGACGACTCGGCCACCGTCTGGTTCCGCTTCGTCCGGCCGTTCGTCGCCTCGCGCCTCGCGAACCACGGCGTCGTCCTCCGGCGCGTCGAGGCGACGCCCGCGGGCACGACGCTCGAAATCGCGTCCCCGACGGCGTCGAACTGCACAGCGTCACGCAACTGCTGTCGGGAACGTTCGACGGCGTCACGCTCCGGTCGAAACGACACCGCGAGCAACCCTCCAGCGGCGAGTTCGCCGCCACCGTCCTGGACCGACTGACCGAGCGACAGTTGGAGGTGGTCCAGACGGCGTACCACGCCGGCTACTTCGAGGACCCGCGGGCGTACTCGGGGGAGGCCGTCGCGGACGTTCTCGACATCTCGCCCGCGGCGTTCTACCGGCACGTCCGGACCGTCCAGCGCAAACTGTTCGCCGCCCTGTTCGAGGAGACGCAGTATTCGGCAAGTATTGCAAACCATGGTTGAATACTGAACCTCCCGCGACGGAGTGGGGTCACAGTTCAACGAACACGTTCAACCTAATATTCCTATTACCCCTGATAGGGCGAAGCGCCCGAGATACCATGTCGTTCTGGAAAGACAGCCCCGCGAAACCGGCCGAACAGTCCACCTACGAATGCTTCGAGTGCGGGAACGTGGTCGAATCCGGGTCGGGTCCGGCGACCTGTCCCGAGTGCGGCGGCGCGCTGAGAAACCGCGGGACACCGATGGAGTGAGATGGCCGCAAACACCGACCGGGCCGCGGAGGAGACGGCGTCGCCGCCGGCCGAGGAGGCGTCCGCCGTCGAAACCGCCCGCACGCAACTGAACCGGGCCGCGGAGCGACTGGACGTCGACCCGAACGTCGTCGAACGCCTCCGACACCCGCACGCCGTCCACGAGGTGCGGATGCCGGTCGAACGCGACGACGGCACGTTGGAGGTGTTCGTCGGCTACCGCGCGCAACACGACAGCGTCCGCGGGCCGTACAAGGGCGGCATCCGGTTCCACCCCGGCGTGACGCGCGACGAGTGCGTCGGCCTGTCGATGTGGATGACGTGGAAGTGCGCGGTGATGGACCTGCCGTTCGGCGGCGCGAAGGGCGGCGTCGTCGTGAACCCCAAGGACCTCTCGGAGGGGGAGACCGAGCGGTTGACCCGCCGATTCGCACAGGAACTGCGCGACGTCGTCGGCCCGCACACGGACATCCCCGCGCCGGACATGGGGACGGACGCGCAGACGATGTCGTGGTTCATGGACGCCTACTCGATGCAGGAGGGCGAGACGGTGCCCGGCGTCGTCACCGGTAAGCCGCCGGTCGTCGGCGGCAGTCACGGGCGCGACGGCGCACCGGGCCGGAGCGTCGCCATCGTCGCGCGCGAAGCGGCCGCCCACCACGGCATCGACCTCTCGGGGGCGACGGTGGCCGTGCAGGGGTTCGGGAGCGTCGGCGCGAACGCCGCGCGTCTCCTCGACGACTGGGGAGCGACCGTCGTCGCCGTCTCAGACGTGAACGGCGCCGTCTACGACCCCGACGGACTGGACACGCACGCAGTGCCGACCCACGAGGAGGAACCCGAAGCGGTGATGACGCACGAGGCGCCCGAGACGCTGTCGAACGAGGCCGTTCTCGAACTCGACGTGGACATCCTCGTACCCGCCGCCGTCGGCAACGTCCTCACCGCCGACAACGCCGACCGCGTGCGGGCCGACGTGTCGTCGAGGGGGCGAACGGACCGACGACGGCCGCCGCCGACGAGATGCTCGACGACCGCGGCGTGCCGGTGATTCCGGACATCCCTCGCCAACGCCGGCGCGTCACCGTCTCGTACTTCGAGTGGTTTGCAGGGACATCAAACCGACCGCCAGTGGTCGCTCGAA
>NZ_WPCD01000096.1:0-13033 GCF_009741955.1 Halogeometricum sp. CBA1124
CGGCGCGCGTCTGCGAGAGTTCGGCCGGTCGGGCGGCGTCGCGGCCGCTACCTCGCGTTCGCGCGTTCGAGCGTTCGCTCCGCGGCCGCGACGTGTCCGCGACGCGCGCAAGCGTCGCCAGCGCACCGCGGCGGTCGACGACGCCCCGGGCGCGAGATGCGCGACGAACGGCGCGACGGGCGACGGTCGGGGGCGACCACGCGCGGCGCGTCGGCCGGCACGGGCGACCCGAACAGCGTCGCCCGTCTGAGAGCGTCGGCGTCGGGGGCGTCCGCCTCGTCTCGTAAGTCGACGACGGGGCCGACGTGCGTCCGCCCGTCGGGCAGGTGGACGCGAACCGGCTTCACAGGTCGCTGTCGCGCATCCGCGACGACGGCGGGTGGTCGGTGCCGACGGCGAACTTGTCGTACGGCGTGCTCGGCACCTCGCGGGCCTCGTACGCCGCGGCGGCCTCCCGAACCGCGTCCGGCGCGTCGGCGTACTCGTTGAACGGTTCCGTCCGTTCGACCTGCACGTCGCCCGCGTGCTTCTCGCGCAGTCGGCACGCGAGGAACGCCCCGTACTCCGTCTCCGCGAGCAGTGCCGCGCGGCCGAACCGGCGGACGACCGTCTCCTCGTGCGTTCGACAGACGTTTCGGAGCGTCTCGCGGGCGGCCCGCGAGTAAGTCACGACGAGCAACACGGTTACCCGACGACGTTCGTGATTCGCTAAAAGTCTCCCGAAGAGACTGAATTCGTGTCGCCCGAGCTACAGGCTCTCGACCTCGAATTCGAGGGTTCCGGGTTCCTCGTCCAACAGGTCGTGGATGCGTTCGCGGGCGTCCGCGGCGTCCGCGGCGACGACGACGAGTCCGTGAGCGCGGCCTTCGCCCGTCGCCTGGTACGGCGCGCGTCCGACCTCGCTCTCGAAGTCGGTGGCGTACGTCCGCAGGACGGTCACGACTCGCTGTTCGGTCGCCGCGAGGTCAGACTCGCCGGACTCGAAGTCGCGGAGGGCGTCCTCGACGTTTCGGAGGGCGGAGATTCGGTCCATCTACGTCGTCCGCAGGTGGTCGGTCCGCGGTTCGTACACCTCACCCTTCCGCCGCAGGTTCTCTATCTCCTGTTCGGCCTTGCTCTCGTCTAAGTTCAACTCGGTCGTCGCCCGCGAGACCACCTCGTCGACCGGCGCGCCCTCCTCGTACTCGTCCTCGATGTCGCTGATGAGTTGCTTGAGGTTCTTGATGCGGTCGCGCTGGTTCTTCGAGGTGCCCGTCTCGACGATGTCGGCGTCGAACTCGCCCGTCTCGGGGTCCATCCCGATGTCGCGCAGGCAGGACTCGACGATGTTGGTGACGCGGACGGCGTCGTCCTCGGTGACCGTGTCCGAGAGTCGGACGCGGGCCGACGCCTCCGCCAGACGGACGAGGGCCTCGAGTTTCCGCGCCGTCACGGGGACGGGCGAGTCCTCGTCGGACCCCTTCGCGCGGAAGTTGACGTAGAAGTCGCGGATGACCTCCTTGGCCTCGTCGGTCATCGTCGGGTAGCAGTTGCGCTTGGCGTAGGCGATGTACTTCCGCAGGAGTTCGGCGTCTATCTCGGGGGCCACCTCCTCGGTGACGGAGTTCACCTCGTCCTCGGTGAACTCGGAGTTGGCTATCTTCGTCCGTTGTGTGTGGAGTTCGCCCGCGTAGTTCGTGTTGATGATGTGTTCGGCGAGTTCGGCGTCCGTCTCGGGGTCCGGACTGTCCGTCACCGTGAAGATGAGGTCGAACCGCGAGATGAGCGCGGGTTCGAGGTCTATCTGCTCGCCGATGGACTCGTACTGGTCGAACCGGCCGTACTTGGGGTTGGCCGCACCGAGCAGCGAACATCTGGACTTCAGGGTGGCGTTGATTCCGGCCTTGGAGATGGAGATGGAGTTGTGTAGTACCACACCCTGACTCACGAACGTGTTCGTGGGTTCGACGGTCACGTCGTACACCCAGTCACACTCGTACTCGCCGTCGTTCGGCACCGTCTCCACGTCGGTGACGCGATAGTAACGAAGGTCGCACCGAGCATCGAGTTCGTCGAGACGGTCAGTCGCCTCCCCGAGTGCCAGACGAACGCTCTCGACGGCGGCATCGTACAGACGACGCCGCTTCTCGTCGTCGTATCCGCCACTCTCGGCGTAGTGGACGGTACTGGTCGTTACGCCGTCGAGCCGTTCGGCGAGTTGTCGACCCGACCAGCCGACCGCTTTCCTGACGTCTGCGAGAGTCGCTACTGAGGAGAGATCAGCGCGGACGGTCTCGATACGAGAACGGAGCGCCTCGACTTCCGAGCGAACGGTCTCGACGCGGACGCCGTATCCCTCGTCAATCGTCTCTCGGAAACGTCCGGTCAACGAGACACCGAGCAGTCGCTTGATCGAACGCAGTTCCTCTGCGGCGCTCGTGGGAAGGACATCGTGGTGACGCTTCGTTTCGGTGCTTCTGTCGGCGAACGCTTCGGCCCTCTCGTATCGGTCGTCCGCCGGGTCGACGACCGCGTCGACGAAGGTAGCGGTCGAGTCGCCCATGACGTACGTCTTCCACGAATCTTCGGCCTCGTCGTAGTGAATACGGGAAGCGACGCCGATCTTTAAGAGTGCGTCAGCGTAGTCCTCTGCGAGCCCCCGACACGAGGTAGCGAACGCCATCGACTCGCTCTCGACGCTTCCGTCACCGGCGAACGCACCGACGAGGAACCGCCGTATCTCCTCTTCGGAGGCACCGAGTACCGCCTCTGGTATCCGTTTCTCCGTCGACGGCCGCATGAACTCGGGGAAGTTCGATTCGAACCACCGGTACAGCTTCGTCGAAATCCATCGCTTCGTCGTCGTCCCACAGTCGCCTACGACGTCCGTACTCTCCAGACCGAAGCGTTTCGACATCAATCGGTCGACCCGGTCGAGGAGCCGTTCGTCCTGATTCGAGAAGCCGATCTCGTGGGAACTACCGGCGTACGAGTGTCCTTCCGCAGTCAATAGACCGAGTAGCTCCGCGAGCGCGGGCGACATCGACTCGGGGAGACGGACGTCTCGCTCTCGAGTTCGATGGGGTTCCGGTGCGAGTGAGCGCGGTTCCGCGGAGTTCGGGAGTTTCCGTGGTGCGGGGACGAAGGCGCCTTCTGTGACCTCCTCCGCAGCGACGGTTTCGACGTCGCCGTCCTCGTCGACGAACATCGGATGTTCGGGCGTGACGAGTACGGATCGGCCATTCGAGAACGTGACGCGAATGAACCGGTCCGGGGCTTCGTGTCTACTGACGCGGTCGACGGGTATCTTCTCCGTCTCGTTCGACTCCAAGTCGACTGAGTGGACGCCGACGTCGTCGACGGGGAGTATTTCGCAGTCGACCCCGTCGACGACAGCTTCGGCTCGGTCGTCCATCAGTGAGTCGACGAACGGTCCGATGGGGGCACGACGGCCGTCAGATAAGAGGATCTCCGATTCCGGGTGGTAAGACTGCTGCTCGAGTCCCTCGTGCATCGCCGAGCGGTCCTCGGGACGCATCTTGTCTAGCTCGTCGACAGCGGCGATACCCTTGTCGGCGAGGACGAGGGCACCCGCTTCGAGCGTCCACTGCTGTCCGTCTCCGAAATCGTCGCGTACGGCGGCCGCAGTGAGGCCTGCGGAGGACGACCCCTTCCCGGAGGTGTAGACGGACCGGGGAGCGATGTTTCGGACGTATTGGAGCATGGCCGACTTACCGGTCCCGGGGTCCCCTATCAGCAGCATGTGCAGGTCGCCGCGAATCCGCGACCCGTCGGGGAGGTGTTTGGTGACGCCGGAGAACAGTTGGAGAATCATCGCGAGTTTCTCCTGTTCGTAGCCGTAGATGGAGGGCGCGACGGACCCCACCATCTTCTCGTAGATGTCGGGTTCGTTCGAGAGTTCGACGATTTCGGCCACGTCCTCCTCGGAGATGTCCATGTCCTCGAACTCCTCGTCCTCTATCTCGATGGCGACGCCGTCCATGTAGAGGTCGAAGATGGGCGTCTTCTCCTGCCCCGAGGTCTGCTGTTCGATGTGGAGGACGCCCGTGACGGTGACGTGGTCGCCCGCCGTCACCTTCCCGGTCACGTCGTCCTCGACGTCGATGTCGATGCTCTGCGGCGTCTCGCCGCCCCGCAGGCCCTCGGGGCTCTCCTGGACGCGCAGTTTCTGTGAGTCGACGAACTCGGACTGGTCGAAGTCGACGTGGAACGGTCCCTGTCGCTCGCAGCCCTGACACTCGTGCGGTTCCTGAAAGCCGCTGTCGGTCTGCGGGATGTACGTCATCGTCCCGCAGCGCTGGCACTCGAACGCCGCCTCGGTTATCTTCGGGCGCACGTCCGTCGCCTTGCGCACGATGCCCTGGACGGACACCATCCGTCCGATGTGGTCGTCGTGGACGCGGATGTTGCGGATGTCGACGGAGTCCGGGAGGTTGCGGAGGCGGACGTGCGCGCGGCCGAGTTTCACGTCCACCGGCAGGTCGTAGAGTCTGAGCGCCTCCTCGGCGTACTCGCGTATCTGGTCGGGTTTCTTGCGGTAGTCCTCCGCCAGGTCCTCGTCGAAGCGGAACAGGTCGTCGTAGTCGACGTACAACGACCGCTGTTCGTTCGGGTATCGCTGCGCGAGTCGGCCGATGTCGTCGCTGTAGTACTTTCGATAGAACTGGATGAACCGTTCCGTGAGGTCCACGTCCGGGTCCTGCGGGGCCTGCGCCATCGCACCGGAGTAAGCGCCCCATCCGGTAAGAGTCTTCGCACAGAGTGAAAGTGGAGGGCGGTCGGGGCGTCGCAGTGAGCTATTTTTCCCCGCGGCGCGTCGTCGCGGTATGGCATCGAAATCGGACGTGGAGATGGAGTACACGCGACTCGGCGAGACGGGGCTGGAAGTGTCGCGACTGGCGCTCGGGTGCCTCAACTTCGGGTCCGGACAGCCGTGGATGATGAACGACCGCGAGGCGAGCGTCGAACTCGCCCGGTCGGCGCTGGACGCCGGCATCAACTTCCTCGATACGGCGAACGCCTACTCGCGCGGCGAGAGCGAGTCCATCGTCGGCGAGGCCATCGAGGGCTACGACCGCGAGGAACTCGTCCTCGCGACGAAGGTGTACTTCGACATGGGCGACGGCCCGAACAAGGGCGGCCTCTCGCGGAAGCACGTCTTCGACCAGATTCGGGGGAGCCTCGACCGACTGGGGACCGACTACGTCGACCTCTACCAGATACACCGCTGGGACGAGCACACGCCCATCGAGGAGACGCTGTCGGCCCTCGACGCCTCGTCGAGGAGGGACTGGTGCGGTACGTCGGCGCGAGCACGATGGCCGGCTGGCAGTTCTCGAAGGCCCTGCACGTCGCCGACGTGGAGAACTACGAGCGGTTCGTCTGCATGCAACCGGAGTACAACCTCGTGGACCGACACGAGGAGGCGAACCTCCTGCCCATCTGCGCCGACCAAGCGTCGGCGTGGTGCCGTGGTCACCGCTGGCCGGCGGGTTCCTCGCCGGGAAGTACGAACGCGGCGAGGCGATTCCCGAGGGGACGCGCGCCGCGGACGACGAGTACACCGAACGGCGGTTCACCGACGAGAACTGGCGGGTACTGGACGTGGTCCGCGAACTCGCCGCGGAGAAGGACGCGACGCCCGCGCAGGTCAGTCTCGCGTGGTTGCTGCACAAGGACGTCGTGGACGCGCCCATCGTCGGCCCGCGCCGGGAGGACCACCTCGCGGACAACCTCGGCGCACTCGACGTGTCGCTGACCGACGACGAGATGGCGCGGTTGGAGGAGCCGATATTCCCGCAGTGGCCCGTCGAGGGGAAGGACTGACCGGAGGCGACTACAGCGAGACGTCCGTCTCGATGTCCTCGGTGGCCTCCCGCAGGCCGTCGCGGCGGGCGTCCTCGGCCAACCGCGCCGAGAGGTCCGAGTCGGTCAGCAGTTCGTCGAACAGGGAGTAGAACCGGTCGTTCGCGCGGGTCGCCTCCCGCGCCGCCGCCGCGACGCGGCGGTAGTGCGCCACCGTCTCGGCGTCGGTTCCGAGTTCGGCCGCGCACGTCTCGTCGTCCGCGCCCTCGCCGACGAGCGAGCGGAGTCGCTCGAACGGGAAGGGGGCGTCGCGGTCCGAGTCGCGGACGAGGTGGAGGTCCATCCGCGCGACGAACACGTCCGACTCGTCGGCGTCCGCGTCGAGGGCGGCGGCCAGTTCCGCGTCGGTGTCGCCGTCGAAGAACCCGCGGACGACGCGGCACAGGTCGGCCTCCGAGAGTGCCGTCTCGAACGCGTAGCGGTCGCGCATCTCCGCGACGAGCGCCGACACGCGTTCGTTGCGTTCCCCGTCCGAGAGGCCGTCCGTCAGCGACCCGGGAGACTCCTCCTGGGACTCGGTCACCGTCTCCGACCCGGTCGTCTCCACGAAGATGTCTCTGAGTTCGGCCGTCTTCTCGTCCATGCCCGGGCGTACGCGCTCAGAGGTAAAAAGTCACGCCGGGGGCCGCCGGCCGGCGACGGCCGCGAGAACCCACCGCCGCCCGCGACGCCGCCGTAAACCGAACGACTAATCACGGTTTACGAGACACGGACGGACGTGTCCACGAACACCGAATCGGTCGAACTCGTCGGCGACGACGTGGTGGGCAACGTCGCGCGAGCGGCGCTGTTCGCCGCGTTGACCGGCGCGTTCGCGTACGTCTCGTTCCCGAACCCGGTCTCTCCCGTCCCGGTGAGCCTGCAGGTGCTGGGCGTCTTCCTCGCCGGCATCTTCCTCGGGCCCGTCTGGGGCGGCGCGTCGATGGCGCTGTACCTCGTCGCCGGCGCCGCCGGCGTGCCCGTCTTCGCCGGCGGGTCCGCCGGCCTCGGCTCGTTCGTAAGCTACGCCGCGGGCTACCTCTGGTCGTACCCCCTCGCGGCGGCCCTCGTCGGCGCCGTCGTCCACGGCACGTCCGACCTGCGCGACCCCGACGACGTCGGCCTGACCCGCCTCGTCGGCGGCATGGTCGCCGGCACCGTCGTCATCTACGCCCTCGGCACCGTCGGCTACGCCGTCGTCGAGAACGGTCTCGTCGGCGCGTTCGCCCCCTCGGCGCTCGCCCGCGCGTTCGTCGTCAGCGCCCTCGCGTTCGTGCCGTTCGAGGCCGTGAAGATAGCCGCCGCGGTCGGTGTCGTCCGGAGCGACGCCGCGGCGGCGGAGTGACGCGGCGGCGCCGATGACCATCCGCACCGAGTCGCTGGTCCACCGCTACGGCGACGCCGTCGCCGTCGACGACGTGACGCTCACCGTCGAACGGCGAGTTCGTCGTCCTCGCGGGCGCGAACGGGTCCGGCAAGACCACGCTCGTCCGCCACTTCGACGGCCTGTTGGAACCCGACGCGGGCGAGGTAGTCGTCGACGGCCTGTCCGTCCCCGAGAACCTCGTCGCCGCCCGGAGCGCGGTGGGGATGGTGTTTCAGGACCCGCGGGACCAGTTCGTCGCCGCGACGGTCGGCGCGGACGTCGCCTTCGGCCCCGAGAACCTCGGCCTGCCGCGCGCGGAGATAACCGAACGGGTCGCGGACGCCCTCGCCGCGGTGAACATGGCGGGGCGCGGCGACGACCGGGTGGACGAGCTATCGGGCGGCGAACAGGAACGCGTCGCCATCGCGGGCGCACTCGCGATGCGGCCGAGCCACCTCGTCCTCGACGAACCGTTCACGGGCCTCGACGCCCCCGCCCGCGACGCGGTGGTGGACCGGTTGGCCGCCCTCCGCGACGCGGGGACGAGCGTCGTCGTCGTCACGCACGACTTGCGCGACGTGTGCGCCCTCGCGGACCGGGTGGTCGTGATGGCCGACGGGCGCGTCGTGGCCG
Source organism: Halogeometricum sp. CBA1124 (assembly GCF_009741955.1). Lineage (NCBI taxonomy): Archaea > Methanobacteriati > Methanobacteriota > Halobacteria > Halobacteriales > Haloferacaceae > Halogeometricum > Halogeometricum sp. CBA1124. Next base: position 7,844 of record NZ_WPCD01000096.1, read on the forward strand.
ACGGCGACCCGGACGCCCTCGGCGACGCCCTCGAACGGTACGACGTGCGCCCGCCCGCCCGAGGATGCTGACGTACCGCCCCGGCGACTCGCTGGCGCACCGACTGGACCCGCGGGCGAAACTGTTCGTGCAGGCGGCGTTCGCCCTCGCCGCCTTCGCGCACACGACGCCGCGCGGACTGGCCGCCTTCACCGTCGTCGCCCTCGGCGTCCTCGCCGCGGGGCGACTCTCTCCGACCGTGCCGATTCGCGGGTTCGCGCCCGCCCTCCCGTTCCTCGTCGTCGCGCCCCTCGCGGCGACGGTGACGCTGTGGCCCCTCGGCGTCGACCCGACGGCGGCCGTGGAACCGGCGCTGGCGAGTTACCGCGTCCTCCTCGTCCTCGTCGTCTCCGGTGTCTACCTCCGGACGACGCCGGTTCGAGACTCCCGCGCCGCCGTCGAGCGACTCCTGCCGGGGCGCGTCGGCCGCTTCCTCGGCGTCGGCGTCGCCCTCGTCTTCCGCTTCTTGCCCGTCCTCCTCGCTGACCTCCGGCGCGTGCGCGAGGCGTCGAGGGCGCGCCTCGGCGACCAGCGTCCCCTGCGGGAGCGGATGCGAACCGTCGGGGCGGCGGGCGTCCGCCGCGCGTTCGCTCGCTCGGACCGACTCGCACTCGCCCTCCGGGCGCGGTGCTTCGCGTGGAACCCGACCCTGCCGGAACTCCGGTTCCGGCGGCGCGACTACCCCGCACTCGCCGTCGGCGTCCTCCTCGTCGCGTCCGCGTTCCTCTGACCCGCCGACCCCGGCGTTCCTCCGACCTGTCGAATCGACGGACCGAGACGCGCCGCCCCCCTCTCGGGTGGCAAGATTTAACCACTCGGTTTCCGCGTAAACAACTATGATACTCTTGCAGTCGGAACCGACTCGGGAGACGTTCTGGACCATCAGTCCGGTCGGCAAGGCGGTGTTCTACGCCCTCGCCGCGATGGCCGTCCTCGTCTTCCTGTACGGCGTCTACGAGCGGTTCGCGCGGTACGCGCGGGGCGAGGCGGACGCCTTCGAGCGACTGGACGACCTGCCGGGGCGAGTGCGCCGCGCGTCCCGCGTCGTCCTCTCGAACGAGAAGCAGTTCGACCGCGACCTGTACGGCGGCGTGATGCACGCGTTCATCCTCTGGGGCTTCCTCACGCTCCTCATCGGGACGACCATCCTCGGCTTCGACATCGACGTCTACCGGACCCTGACGGGAACCTCGTTCTTCACGGGCGACTTCTACCTCTCGTACTCGTTCGTGATGGACGCGCTCGGCTTCCTGTTCGTCGTCGGCGTCGGCATGGCAATCTACCGCCGCTACGTCGTCCGCGAGGAACGCCTCTGGGGGAAGCACACGGGGTTCGAGGACGACGCGTTCGTCTGGACGCTGTTCGTCCTCGGCGTCGGCGGCTACGTCCTCGAAGCCCTCCGCATCGTCGGCACCGAGTTCCCCGAGTGGGAGACGGTGTCGTTCGTCGGCTACTTCGTCGCCCTCGTGTTCGACGCCGCCGGGATGTCCGCCGAGACGGCGACGCTCCTCTACTGGCCGGGGTGGTGGTCCCACGCGATACTCGCCCTCGGCTTCGTCGCGTTCGTCCCCTACGCCAAGCCGTTCCACATGATATCGTCGTTCGCCAACGTCGTCACCGCCGACGAGAAGGCGGGCAAGCGCCTGCCGGGCGTCCCGCCGGACGAGGGGCCCGAGGAGATCGGTTACACGTCCATCGAGGACCTCTCGTGGCGGCAACTGCTCGACACGGACGCCTGCACGAAGTGCGGTCGGTGTTCGTCCGTGTGCCCCGCGAAGGCGTCGGGCCGACCGCTCGACCCCCGCGACGTCATCCTCGACCTGAAGTCCTACCGCGAGTCGCTCGACGCCGGCGAGACGGAGGAGATAGACATCGTCGCCGACGGCGGCACCTCGGTCGTGGACTCCTCGACGATGGAGTCCTGCATGGCCTGCATGGCCTGCATGGACGCCTGCCCCGTGGACATCGAGCACCTGAGTCACTTCACCGAGATGAACCGCCGCCTCACCGAGACCGGTCAGATGCAGGAACCCGTCCAGGAGGCGATGATGAACATCTTCCAGAACGGCAACGCCTTCGGCGACCCCGCCCGCAAGCGGCCGGACTGGACCCGTGACCTCGACTTCGAGGTGCCCGACGCCCGCGAGGAGGACGTGGAGTTCCTCTGGTACGTCGGCGACTACCCCTCCTACGACGAACGCAACCGCCGCGTCGCCCGTTCGCTCGCCCGCCTGTTCGAACTCGCCGGCGTCTCCTACGGCATCCTCTACGAGGACGAACAGCACGACGGCAACGACGTGCGCCGCGTCGGCGAGGAGGGCCTGTACGAGATGCTGGTCGAGGACAACGCCGACGCCGTCCACGACTGCGAGTTCGACAAGATCGTCTGCACGGACCCGCACTCGTACAACACGTTCCTGAACGAGTACCCCGAGATGGACCCCGACTTCGACTACCCCGTCTACCACTACACGCAGGTGGTCGAATCGCTCGTCCGCGACGGTCGCGTGGGTCTCGACGGACGGAGATAGGCTACACCGTCACCTACCACGACCCGTGTCACCTCGGCCGATTCAACGACGAGTACGAAGCGCCCCGGGAACTCGTCCGGGCGACGGGCGCGACACTCGCCGAGATGCCGCGCAACCGCTCGGACTCGTTCTGCTGTGGCGGCGGCGGCGGCGGCCTCTGGATGGAACACGAGGAGGAGGAGAAACCGAGCGAGGAACGCCTGCGCGAGGCCCTCGAAGACACCGAGGCGGGCGCGGCGGTGGAGAAGTTCGTCGTCGCCTGCCCGATGTGCGCGACGATGTACGAGGACGGGCGCAAGACCGGCGACTACGAGGAGGACATCGAGATAATCGACGTGGCGGAGCTACTGGTCGAGGCGCTGGAGTCGAAGCGCGGGACCGCGGTCGGCGCCGACGACGGGAGGACGCCCGCGACGGCCGACTGACCGCGGCCGGGGCCGCGCCGGCTTACACGGGGATTCAAGGAGAAAGCCCCGTGCTTTAGCGCGGGGATGAATCCGACACTACCTTTCACGAACCACCGACGATAGCACGGCCTGATATTCCAATAGATACTTAAGATAACGTACCTAATTACAACTGTAATGGTCACGGTGACTGTCACCGCAAAGTTCCACAACCCATCCCTTTCACGGAGGAAAGAGTGGCAACAGGGCACTCACCTCTACCGTGATACCAAACAGTTCTGTATCGACGGATGGGAAAACGGCGACTTCGACAAATCCGTGACCACATCCAGTATTGACAATGGCCTCTACTCGGCCATCCAGAACCAAGCCATCCGAGAGGCGAAATCCGACCACAACAAGGACGGAGAGGTTCGCTACCGAGAGAGTCAACCGTTCGCCGTCAACAACCAGAATTGGGAAATCGACACGACAGAGAACGGCACAGTCGTCATCGGCTTCCCGTGCATCTCCCAATGGTGGTACACCCCGATAGAGATATACGACGACATTTCCGACCCCGTAGACCGACTGGTCGAGGGTGACGCAAAGAAGACACGACTTCAAGTGTACCGTCGTGGTGATGGCTGGTACTGTACGTTCAATGTCGAGTACGACACCGACACGTCAGGTGAGACGCCTATCGGTGTCGATATTGGTGAACGACACATCCTCGCTGTGACGGCCTACGGCGAAGGAGAGTCGATGCTGGTATCTGGTGGTGAGGCGAAGTACGTTCGACGCAAATATCGTTCCCTACGCGATTCGCTTTCGGAAGCGGGTGCGCTTCGCGCACGTAACCGTGTGGGTGACAAAGAACAGCGTCGAATCAAAGACCTGAATCATAAACTCTCCCGTCGTCTCATCACGTTTGCGGAACAATTCGAGAATTCCATCATTCGGATGGAAGACCTCGAAGGTATCCGCGAGAACAGTTCGTGGTCGGGCGTCCACTCATGGCACTTCCACCAACTCCAACAGTTCATCACGTACAAAGCCGAACGCGCTGGTATTCGTGTCGAGAAGGTTGACGCCTACCACACGAGTCAACGATGTTCGGCGTGTGGTTCGATGGGAACCCGTGATGGCGACCACTTTTCGTGTTCGGAGTGCAACCGTGGACGACACGCCGACCTGAACGCTTCGGAGAACATCGCACAACGGGAGGGAGAACCATGCACGGCCTAACACTTCGGGTGAGGCGAACCGTGCTACCTCGCTGGTTGAATAGCCAGCCGTCGTTGACGCCCGCTGTATGCGGGGAGGAAGGCCCCATTGACAGGGCTACACGCGCTGAAAAGCACACCGTTGGTCACAACTCGGTGGCGACCTTCGACGGCCCACGCGAAAGCGTACTTGAGGCCCGAGGAAACGCGCAACCCGAATATCCACTTCGTGGAATCCTCGCCCTTTAGGGCGGGGAGGATGTCAAGTTCCGAACTCCGTGCAGACCGGGATGCCGATGGTGTCGAAGTCGGTCATCGCGGCCAGTTCACGGTGCGTGAAAAACGATGCCGAACGATTGAAAGTACGCCGAGGGGACGCTACCGGCGGGGTGTTCAGTCGCCCTTGTACTCTTTGCGGAAGCCGCGGAACTCCGTGCGGTGGGCCTCCTCGTCGGCCAGAACCGTCACGGCGATGTCCTCGGTGACGGGGTCGTTCGCCGCCTCGGCGGCGTCGATGAGGTCGCGGTACGTCGAGATGGCGTCCTCCTCGGCGTCCAGCACGCCTTCGACGACCGACATGACGTCGGTGCTGTCCTCTGGAGGTTGGAGGCTCATCTGGTTGGCCTCGAACTCGGCCGACCCCGGCGGTTGCTCGTCGAGTTGCTTCAGGCGGTTCCCGAGCATCTCCGCGTGGTTGAGTTCCTCCTGGATGTCCGTCTGCAGGGACTCCTTTATCTCCTCGGCGCTGATGCCCTCGAGGACGATAGAGTTCGTCAGATAGTTCATCACCGTCTCCAACTCGTCCTGATACGCCTTCTTCAGAAGGTCCGTGACCTGTTGGTTTGTCATCGCACCGAGACCTTGGTTCGGCGGCGTCAAATAGTTGGCCGCCGTTCGAGGATCGTGTCAGTCTCCCGTTGCGACGCGTTCGGCCGCGTCGCCGGTCGGCGGGGTCAGCGCCGCCTCGCGAGTCCGGCGACGACCAGAAGCGCGAGGACGCCGACGAGG
>NZ_WPCD01000011.1:0-47309 GCF_009741955.1 Halogeometricum sp. CBA1124
GGACGCTCGCCGTCCTCGCTCACGGCGTCGCCGTCGTCGTCCCGTCCGGCCTCCTCGCCCTCCTCGTCGCCGCGCCGGCACCGGCGTCGGTCGTCGTCGCCGCCGTCTCCGGCGTGGCGGGCGTGCCGCCGGCGACGTTCAGAGCGAGCGTCGTCTCGCTCCTCGTCCTCGCGGGCGTCCTCGTCGCCCTCACGGGCTACCGAACCGCGATTCACCGCGTCCGGAGCTACGAGCCGACCTGAACGCGCGCTCCTGCGGCCGCGGTCACTCCTCGCGGCCGAGGCACGAGAGCAGTTCCGGGTCGGTGTGGAACTTCAAGACGTTGTGTACCACGGAGTTCCGGAGGTTCGAGACCACCTTGCCGTGGCGCTTGTAGAACTCGTGAATCCACTGCGACTGCGCCTGCGCCGACTCGAACATCATCACCGACTTCCACTGGTACTCGCCGTCCGAGAGGAAGTAAAACAGCGTGTGCGGGTCGTCGCGGATGTGGACCATCGCGTCGTGCCACTCGTCGGCGAAGTGTTCGGGGTTGAACTTGAACTCGAACAGCGCGAACGTGAAGTACTCCTCGTTCGGCACGATGGCCTCCCGAAAGACGCCCTCCTCGCGCATCCGGCGTATCGTCTCCGAGATGGTGACGTGGGACACGTCGATGTCGTGCTTCTCCGCGAGAATCCGGGTCAACTCCCGCGATGAACGCTGCGGGTCCGCCGCCAACTCGCGGAGGATGACCGTGTCGCGTTCCTTGAACGTCCAGTCGGGGGCGTCGTCGTCCATCTGTGTCTCCGTGATTTCGGTCGTGTGTGGTGTCGCTTTCGGTCCGCCGTCCGATCTGATTCGAGTGGCGGCGCGGCGCGCACCGGCGCCGCTCAGAGTATCTGGTCCGCGACGATGTTCTTCTGAATCTCGCTGGTCCCCTCGTATATCTTCGTGATGCGGGCGTCGCGGTAGAACCGCTCTGCGGGGTGGTCCGTGACGAATCCCGCGCCCCCGTGGACCTGGATGCCCTCGTCGGCCACGTCGACGGCGCGTTCGCTGGCGAACAGTTTCGCCATGCTGGCGAACTTGGCGGCGGTCTGGTCGTCGCCACTCTCGACGTGCGTGGCCGCGCGGTACGTCAGCGACCGGGCCGCCTCCACGTCAGTCGCCATCTCGGCTAGCTTGTGGCTGATGGCCTGGTACTCGGCTATCTTCTGTCCGCCCTGCTCGCGTTCGTTGGCGTACTCGACGGCCGCGTCCACCGCCGCCTGCGCGACGCCGACGGCCTGCGCGGCGACGCTGACCCGGCCGTCGGCGAAGAACGCCATCAGTTGGTAGAACCCCTGGTCCACCGCGCCGATGACGTTCTCCTCCGGCACGTACACGTCGTCGAGGACGACTTCGGCGAGGTCGGAGGCGCGGATGCCGAGTTTGTTCTTGATGGGCGTCGTCTCGAACCCCTCGAGGTCCGTGGGGACGAGGAACGCCGTGATGCCGCGGTGGCGTTCGCCCGGCGTCGTCTTCGCCATCACGACGGCCACGTCGGCGACGGTGCCGTTCGTTATCCACATCTTCGTCCCGTCGAGGACGTACCCGCCGTCCGCTTCCTCCGCGCGCGTCTCGATACCGGCCACGTCGGACCCGTGAGCCGGTTCGGAGATGCACGAACAGGTCGCGGCGTCGCCCGAGGCGACCTTCGGTAACCACTCCTCTTTCATCCAGTCGTCGCCGAACTGCTGTATCATCGTCGTGCCGAACCCGCGGGACCCGATTGCGCTCCCGATGCCGGGGTCGCGCGCCACAGTTCCTCGGTGACGACGACGGACGACAGCGTGTCCATCCCGGGCCCGCCGTACTCCTCGGGGATGTTGGGCGCGACGAGGTCGTACTTCGCCGCCTCCTCGATCAGGTCGTGGGGATACTTCCGTTCCTCGTCGTGTTCGCGGGCGACGGGCCGTATCTCGTTCTCGCCGAACTCCCGTACCATCTCGCGAATCGCCCGTTGCTCGTCGTTCAGTTGGAAACTCATTCGCTGTCACCTCCGGCGTCCGCCTCGCGTTCGCGCAGTTCGAACTTCTGGACCTTGCCCGTCGTCGTCCGCGGCAGTTCGTCGATGAACGCCACCTCCCGGGGGTGTTTGTACTCCGCGAGGTTCTCGAGGCAGTACTCCCGCACGTCGTCGGGCGTCAGGTCGGCGTCCGGAACGGGGACGACGAACGCCTTCACCGTCTCCCCGCGGCGTTCGTCCGGGATGCCGACCACCGCCGCGTCCGCGATGGTGGGGTGTTCGAAGAGGAGTTCCTCCACCTCCCGCGGGTAGACGTTGTAGCCGCCGGTGACGATCATGTGCTTCTCGCGGTCCACGACGTAGTAGAAGTCGTCCTCGTCGCGGTAGCCCACGTCGCCGGTGTGGAACCACCGCTTGCCGTCCGCTTCGGTGAACGCCTCCTCGTTCGCCTCCGGCAGGCCGTAGTACCCCTGCATCACGTTCGGCCCGTGGATGACCAGTTCGCCCGTAATCTCGTCTAAGTCGACCGCCTCCTCGTCCACCGGCCCCTCCGCGACGGGCGGCACGTCCTCGAAGTCGTCGTCGACGATGCGAGCCTCCAGTCCGTCGAGGGGCTTGCCGATGCTGCCGGGACGGCGCGCACCGGGGTAGTTCGCGTGCGTCACCGGACTGGTCTCCGTCAGGCCGTACCCCTCGTACAGTTCCACGTCGAACGTCTCCTCGAACTGTCGCATCACCTCGATGGGGAGACTGCTCCCGCCGGAGTTCGCGAAGCGAATCGACGAGATGTCGTAGTCGTCCGCGCCGTCGAAGTTTATCAGGTCGTTGAACATCGCGGGGACGCCGTGCATCACGGTCAACTGCTCGGCTTCGATGGCCGACAGGGTGTCCTCGGCGTCCCACGCGGGGAGGGGGTAGTAGCCGCCGCCCTCGAACAGGGTGGCTATCATCGTCACCGTCATCCCGTAGATGTGGAAGAGTGGGAGGACGCCGAGGAACTTGTCGTCGGGTTCGACGCCGCCGGGCAGCAGTTTCGCCGTCGCCCGCGCGTCCCACGCGAGGTTGTGATGCGTGAGGAGGACGCCCTTCGGCTTTCCCGTCGTGCCCGACGTGTACGGTTGGACCGCCACGTCGTCGTCGTCGCGTTCGACCACTGCGGCGGGTTCGTCGGCGAGGAACTCCTCGAACGGAATCGCCCCCTCCGCCTCGCCGCCGACGCTCACGACGTGTTCGACGTCGGTGTCGTCGCGGACGGCGTCCACGAACGGCACGAGGTCAGCGAGGGCGACGACGACGGTGGCACCGCTGTCGGCGAGCAGGTGCGATATCTCCCGGGTCTTGTACTGGGGGTTCATCGGGACGACGATACCCCCCGCGTGTAGCGTCCCGTGGAAGGCGGTGACGAACTGCGGGAGGTTCGGGAGGTAGACGGCGACTCTGTCGCCCGGGCCGATACCGTGGTCCGCCAACCCGGCCGCGAACTGCCCGGTCATCCCCCACAACTGTTCGTAACTCCACTCCTGCCCGCGGAACCCGACGGCCGTCTCCTCCGGATACGACTCCACGGCCGCCGCGATGTCCTGAACCATGCTTGTCATTGTCGAACGTTCGAAATTCCGAAAGCGGAGGGCAAAAGTGTTCGCCATAGATTTACCAACGGTCAGCGATTCTCCTGCAGAAGTTTACTCCGTTAGAACGAACGCGGTCGGCGGGGTCGGCGCTCGCCGCCGGACTCGCCACTTCGGAGTTCCCGGTCGCTTCAGAGTTTCTCCGCCGCCAGCGCCTGTTCGCCGCGACGGCTCGCCTGGTCGAGGCGGGCGCGCGCGGCGTTCGCCGCCGGACCGGGGAGTTCGTCGCTCGCGTCTTCGAGACGCTCCTTCGCGCGTCCGAGGGCGTCGGTGATCGCTTCGAGTGCGCGGTCCGCGCCCGGCGCGTCGCCCGACTCGGCGCGTTCCGCCGCCCGGTCGGCAGACGCGGCGACGGCTTCGAGCGACCGCGTGAGTCCGCCGACGGCGTTCGCGGCGGGGCCCGTGCCGCCCCCGGTACCGTCGCTCTCGGTGCCGCCGTCGGTGCTACCATCGCCGTCCTCACCTTCCGTCGCCTCCCGCACCGTCGCGGCCGTCTCCCGGGAGACGTCGGCGAGGAACGACGCGAGGGAGGCCTTCCCCGTCCGCGGCCGGTCGATGGTGACGGCCGACTCCGCGGCGGGGTTGACGCGGAACGCCCCGACCGCACCGTCGTCGTCGCGGACTTCGGTCGTGTACGCGCCGCCGCGGTGGACGTAGACGGCGTCCGACCCCCGCACGGGCGCGTCGTACAGTCGCCCGGCGAAGTCGTCCTCGACGGCCACGTCGGTCAGCGTCGCGTCGGTGCCCTCGGCGTCGACGCGCAGTTTCACGGCGTCGCCCTCGGCGACCAGCGGAATCTCTCCGTCCGCGCCCGCGACGGTGACGCCCGGCGGCGACTCGGCCGCCCCGTCCGCCGTCGTGTTCTCGGTCTGCGCGTCCGCGGTCTGCGTGTCCGCGGTCTGCGTGTCCTCCGGCTTCGCGTCCTCCGTCGCCGTCTCCCCGGAGTCGCCGCCGGAGTCGGACCCGGCGTCCTCGACGCGAACCCGCTGGCTGAACGGCGCGGTACCGGCCCGGTTGACGGTCAGTCGATGCTCGCCCGGCGGCACGTCTCTGAGGACGAGTGCGCCGCCGAACGTCGGCACCGCCGTCGGGTCGCTCTCCAGGAGGGCGACGGCCTCGACGCTCGACTCGCGGGTGGTGAGCCCCTCGCCCGCCGGCGCGTCGTCCGTCGTCACCGCCTCCGTCACCGACGCGACGAGGCTCCCGACAGACCCCGGCGCGCCGACGGCGTCGTACCGTTCGGCGAGGGCCGCGCGGTGCGTGGGGTCCGTGATGTCGGCGGCGGGGTCCTCGTACCGCGCCTGCGTCCACGGCGGGTCCGTCGTCGTCAGGTGACCGGCGATGGCGTCCTCCGCGAACCCCGGAACGGCGAACTCGAAGCTCAACTGCGGCCCGGTGAACGCGTCGACGTGTTCGACTTCCTCGGCCGGCACCAGCGCGTACGCCTCCTCGCCTTCGGGGTCCTCGCGGCCCTCGAAGTCGAGGACGACGCCCGTCTCGCGGGCCGGGAGGTCCGTCGGCGGCGACGAGAGGTCGTCGAACGAGCGAATCGTGAGACGCTCGGGAACGAGGCCCTCGCGCGTGACGGCGGGCAGTCGGTCGTGTTCGTACACCGGCGCGCCGTCCAGTTCCGGGACGACGAACGGCAGTCGGAACCCCTCGTCGCGCGGCAGGCCGTAGGCGGCGGGCACGTCCGCCAGCGACGCCAGTCCGCCGATGGCGCGGTTCGTGATGTCCGCCGGGACGCCGTCGATGGAGACGCGCTGGAAGCTCTCTCGCTCTTCGTTCAGCGAGAGCGCACTGGAGTGCGACCCCAACTCCGAGAGCACCCGCGGCACCGTCTCCTCGGGGTCCAGATGTTCGTTGTTCGGCACGCGTCGGGAGTGCGAACTCGCGACGTGGAGGCGCGCCTCGTCGCGTTCGGTGTCGACGAAGACGTGGATAACCTCCCAGTCGTGCCAGTGGAAGTTCGTCGTGAACTGGTCGAACGCCGAGTAGAGCCAGTACTGGACGACGGTCAGCGGCGACCCCGCGTACGACCGGACGTTGTAGAACACCGTCGGCTCCGGTACCCGCGTCTCGGCGCGCCGTTCGCTGTAGCCGTCGAGGGCGTCGAACCCCGAGACGACCGGGTCGCCGTCGCGTTCGGACTCGTAGGGTCGCGGGTCCGTCGGGAACCAGCGCTCGTTCGCGTCGAAGTACAGCACGGGCGCGTAACGTTCGGCGAGCGTCCGCGCCTCGTTCGTCTCGACGGCGGTGGTCGTACCGTTCGGTTCGCTCTCGGACGCCGAACACCCCGCGAGGCCCGCGGCACTCGCGCCGGCGACGGCCGCGAGGAGTCGTCGCCGCGAGAGGCGGTTCCCGCCGCCCGTCACGGCGGACCGCCTCCCGCCGCGCCCGGCGGACTGCGTCCGGCGGCGCGGGCGAACCTGTCGTGATTCATACCTGTCGGTACGGCAACGGCCGGATAGGTCTTCTGGTCCGGACCGATTCGACGCTCTCCCCACCGGGGGACGTGACCGTCGCTCTCGCACGCGTCGCTCTCGCCGCCCTCGCCTTCGCACTTTTTGTCGTTCGCCCGCCAATAGCGCCCCATGCACGTCGTCGAACTCACCGAACCCGGCGTCTTCGAGCACCGAGAACGGGACCGCCCGGACCCTGCGGCCGACGAGGTTCTCGTCGAAGTCCGGCACGTCGGCATCTGCGGGTCGGACGTCCACTACTACGAACACGGCCGCATCGGCGACTACGTGGTCGAAGACCCGCTGATTCTCGGCCACGAGAGCGCGGGCGAAGTCGTCGCCGTCGGCGACGAGGTGACTGGTCTCGACGCCGGCGACGAGGTGGCCCTCGAACCTGGCATCCCGTGCGGCGAGTGCGCGCGGTGTCGGTCGGGCGAGTACAACCTCTGTCCCGACGTGGAGTTCATGGCGACGCCGCCGGACGACGGCGCGTTCGCCGAGTACGTCGCGTGGGACGCCGACTTCGCCTACCGCCTCCCCGAGGGCGTCTCGACGCGCGCGGGTGCGCTCTGCGAACCGCTGAGCGTCGCCCTCCACGCGACGCGGCGGGCCGAAATCGGCCTCGGCGACGCCGTCCTCGTCACCGGTGCGGGCCCCATCGGGATGCTGGTCAGCGAGGCGGTCAGGGCCGCGGGCGCAGGGTCGGTCCTCGTCTCCGACGTGGTCCCGGAGAAACTCGAACGCGCCGAGGCGTACGGCGCGACGGCGACGGTGAACCCCGCGGAGGAGTCGCTCTCGGCGGCCGTCGCAGACTTCACCGACGGCGAGGGGGTGGACGCGGTGATAGAGGCGTCCGGCGCACCGCCCGCCGTCGCGTCGACGGTGGACGTCGTCCGACGCGGCGGCACCGTCCTCTGCATCGGCCTCTCGGCCGAGGACGAGATACCCATCGAGACGAACGAAATCGTCGACAAGGAACTCGACTTCCGCGGGTCGTTCCGCTTCCGCAACACGTACGCGGACGCCGTCTCCCTCCTCGAACGCGGCGCCGTCGACGCGAGAAGATGATCGACTTCGAGATGCCGATGGCGGACCTCACCGCGGCGTTCGAACGCGCCCGCGAACCCGACGTCGTGAAGGGAATGGTGACAGTCCGCGAGTAACCTAACGAATTTTTATCACAATCGGGCGCGAGTCGTCGGTATGCGCGCCGCAGTGTTGGAGGAGTACGGCGAACCGCTGAGCATCGAAGACGTAGACGCACCCGACGTCGCCGCCGACGGGGCGGTCGTCGAACTGGAGGCCTGCGGCATCTGCCGGAGCGACTGGCACGGGTGGCAGGGCGACTGGGACTGGTTGGGACTCAAACCGCCGACGGGGCAGATTCTCGGCCACGAACCCGCCGGGCGCGTCGTCGAGGTGGGCGACGACGTGGAGACGGTCCGCGAGGGCGACCACGTCGCCGTCCCGTTCAACCTCGGCGACGGCACCTGTCCGCAGTGCGCCAACGGCCACGGCAACACCTGCGAGAACGTCGTTCCGCTCGGGTTCACCGAAGTGGCACAGGGCGCGTTCGCCGAACAGGTCCACGTTCCGGCGGCCGACTACAACGTCGTCGGCCTGCCGGACGGCGTCTCCTCCACCGATATGGCCGGCCTCGGCTGTCGGTTCATGACCTCCTTCCACGCCCTCGCGCACCGCGCGGACGTGGAGGCGGGCGACTGGGTGGCCGTCCACGGGTGCGGCGGCGTCGGTCTCTCGGCCATCCACATCGCCGACGCCCTCGGCGGCAACGTCGTCGCCGTGGACTTGGACGACGAGAAACTCGAACTCGCCGAGGACCTCGGCGCGGCGGCGACGGTGAACGCCGGCGACGTGGGAGACGTTCCCGGCGAAGTGCGCGACATCGCCGACGACCACGTCGGCGTCTCCGTGGACGCTCTCGGCATCGCCGAGACGTGCCAGAACTCGGTGGGAAGCCTCGGGACGCGCGGACAGCACGTCCAAATCGGCCTGACGACGGAGGAGGAGGGCGGCACCGTCGAACTCCCGACGGACGCGATGGTGATGAACGAGATAGAGTTCCTCGGTTCGCTGGGGATGCCGCCGACGAAGTACGACGAGATATTCCGGATGGTCGCCAGCGGCAAACTCGACCCCAGCGCCGTCGTCACCGACCGCGTGGGCCTCGACGGCGTCTCCGACCAACTCGCCGCGATGACCGACTTCGGGACGGTCGGTATCCCCGTCGTCGACGAGTTCTGAGCGACGCCGCCGGTCGCTTCCGTCGCCGCGCCGCTATCGAACGCGATACTCCTCCGTGAGATTCAATACTGATAAGGAGAAATCACCTCTCACGCCCACCAGGTGATATCGTGCCGACACAGACCCATCCCGTCGCGTTCATCCTCGCGCTGTTCATGGACGTGACGCTATCGGTCGCGATGCCGGTTTCAGTTCTGATATTCTGGCGCGTCGCACTCGGCCCCATCGGAATCGTCGAGTCCGCCATCTGCGTCGTCGTCGGACTCGTCGGGTACGTCTTCGCGCGCGGTATCGTCCTCCCGCGGCGCCTGTTCGTCTCGAAGGGCGAGGACGCCGGCGAACCGGAACGGCCGCCACCGCCGGACTGATATCCCGCGTCCGCAATCGTCCCGCATGGACCCGACCGATCTCAGGGAGGCAGTCCCGGCGTTCGAGGACGTGCGCTACATGAACACGGGCGCGAGTGGGCCGAGTCCCCGCCCCGTCGTGGAGGCCGCACAGGCGTTTCTGGCGCGTCACGAGTACGACGCCGCGAGCGAGGAGGGACCGTACCCGCTCGCGTTCGACACGTACGAGGACGTCCGAGCGACCGTCGCCGACTTCCTCGGCGCGGCGGAGACGGAGATAGCGCTGACCCAGAGCACGTCCGACGGCATCAACCGCGTCGCGACGGCGTTGGAGTGGGAACCGGGCGACGCAATCGTCCGGACGGACCTCGAACACCCCGCGGGCGTCCTCCCGTGGTCGCGCCTCGACGCCGGGGCTGTGAGGTCCGCGTCGTCCCGACGGAGGACGGCCGAATCGACCGCGAGGCGTACCGCGAGGCCGTGCAGGACGCGAAACTCGTCTGCTTCAGCGCCATCACGTGGAACTACGGCACGTTCCTCCCCGTCGAGGAACTGGTCGAGGAGGCCCACGACGCGGGTGCGTTCGTCCTCGTGGACGCCGTGCAGGTGCCCGGCCACTCCCCGTTGGACGTGACCGAGTGGGGCGCGGACGCCGTCGCCGCCGCCGGGCACAAGTGGCTTCTCGGCACGTGGGGCGGCGGGTTCCTCTACGTCGAGGAGTCGGTCCGCGACGACCTCGAACCCGCGGCCATCGGCTACCGAAGCGTCGAGGACCCCGGCGCGGCCGACTACGCACTCAAGCGGGGAGCGCCGCGGTTCGAAATCGGGACGACGAACCTCGCGCCGTACGTCGCCCTCCAGACGGCCATCGAGACCATCGAGTCGGTCGGGATGGACGTCGTGGAGTCGCACGTCCTCCGTCTGGCGGCGCGACTCGCGGACCGCGTCCCGGACGAGAGGCTACTCAGCCCCGCGGACCCGGAGACGGGCCTCGTGACGATTCGCGTCGACGACCCCGAGGAGACGGTCGAGACGCTGAAGGAGGAGTACGGCGTCGTCGTCCGCCCGATTCCGTCGCTCGACGGGTCGATTCGCGCGTCGCTCCACGTCGTCAACACCGCCGCGGACGTGGACCGTCTGGTCGAGGGGTTGGAGGAGACGGGCTGGTAACGTAGCGTCGGCGGGGACGCCTCGGACGCCGGGCGCGCCGGTCTCAGACGCCTCGCGCCCGACTTCGCATCACCTCCGCGATACCCGCGTTGGCCGAGCAGTTCGGGCAGGCGCGCACCGTCCCCGAGTCGTCGGCGAAGACGCGCACGAACCGGTCGGAGACGTGCGTATCGCAGTGTTCACACGTCGGCATCTCGTCGCTCCTGTGCTGCAGTCATCTGTGTGTTCCTCGTTCACAGGGAGGGAGAGACTAATAAAGAAAATTTTCCGAGTTCTCACCCAAATTCGTCCCGACATCGTCCGAAGAACGACGACACTACGGGCCGAACGGCCGATTTCCTCGCCGGGACTACGACGTTCCGCCTCCGAGCGACTTTTGCGGGTGCCGACCGAACGGACGGTATGACCGACACGGAACTGGCGACGCTCGGCGGTGGCTGTTTCTGGTGCATCGAGGCCCCGATGAAGGAACTCGTCGGCGTCGAGTCCGTCACTTCGGGCTACGCGGGCGGACACGTCGAGAACCCGACGTACGAACAGGTCTGCGAGGGGACGACCGGTCACGCCGAAGTCGTCCAGGTGGCGTTCGACCCCGACCGCATCACCTTCGAGGAACTGCTGGAGGTGTTCTTCGCCATCCACGACCCGACGACTGAGGACCGACAGGGGCCGGACGTTGGGTCGCAGTACCGCTCTGCGGTGTTCTACCACTCCGAGGAGCAACGCGAGACGGTGGAACGACTCGTCGCGGAGATGAACGAGTCCGGCGTCTACGACGACGACATCGTCACGGAAGTCGCCCCCCTCGACACGTTCTACGAGGCGGAGGAGTACCACCAGGACTACTACGAGAAGAACCCCGACAAGCCCTACTGCGCGGTGCAGATTCCGCCGAAACTGGAGAAGGTCCGCGAGAAGTTCGCGGGGAAGGTCCGCGGCGTCAACTAGTCGTCCACTTCGACGACGCGCCGCAGTCCCGTCTCTAGCGTCACCGTCGGTTCGTAGCCGAGGGCCTCGCGCGCCCGACGCAGGTCCGCGAGACTCGCGGGCACGTCGCCGGGGCGAACGTCCTCGTGGACGATGTCGCTGTCGCTCCCGGTGACGCTCCGAACCGTCTCGGCTAGTTCGCGGATGGTCGTCTCCGACCCGGTGCCGACGTGAACGCCTCGCCGACGGCGTCCGTGGTGGCCGCCGCGAGGTTCGCGCGGACCACGTCGTCGACGTAGACGAAGTCCCGCGTCTGCGTCCCGTCGCCCTCGACGGTGAGGGGGTCGCCGCGACGCGCCTGGTCCACGAAGATGCTGATGACGCCGCTGTACTGGCCCGCGGTCTGCCCGGGCCCGTAGACGTTGAAGTACCGGAGGGCGACCGTCTCCAGTCCGTAGAGGTCGTGGTACGCCCGGACGTACGACTCGGCGGCGTACTTGTCGATGGCGTACGGCGACCGGGGACGGGCCGGTGCGTCCTCGCTTATCGGCACCCCGTCGGGGACGCCGTAGACCGCGCAACTGGAGGCGAACACGACGCGGGCGTCGGCGTCGCGGGCCGCTTCGAGGACGTTCAGCGTCCCGCCGAGGTTCACGTCGTTGCTCCGTTGCGGTTGTTCGATGCTCCGCGTGACGCTCACCTCCGCCGCCTCGTGGAACACCAGGTCGGCCCCTTCGACCGCCTCCCGGACGACGGTCTCGTCTCGGACGTCGCCCTCGACCAGTTCGACGCCGTCGGGGAGGTTGTCCGCCGCGCCCGTCGAGAGGTCGTCGAGGACGCGTACCTCGTTGTCGGCGACGAGTGCGTCGGCGATGCGACTCCCGATGAACCCCGCGCCGCCGGTGACGACGACCGTCTTCTCCTTGATGTCTTGTTCGTTCATTGTGACGAGATGGTCGGTCTCACTCTCGGGGCTCCGCCGTTCGTGCGAACGCACGGAATCCCGCGACCGTCGTCCGGTCGAACACGGCTCTCGGACAAAAGTATGCGGCCCCGTCGCCGCGCGAACGCGGCGTTATGTCGTCCTTACTGATACGTCGTGGCCGCCACCTCCCGACGATGACGTACGACGTCGCCGTCGTCGGGACCGGTCCCGACCCGGAGGAACCGGACACCGACGGCTACGCGATGGGGTATCGACACGCTTCGGCGTACGACCGACTCGACGACTGCCGACTCGCCGCCTGCGTCGACATCGTCCGACCGAACGCGGAGGCGTTCGCCGAGACGTGGGGTCTCGGGGAGGACGCCGTCTACGAGGACGTGGGGCAGATGCTCGCGGAGGTACGGCCTGACGTGGTGAGCGTCACGGTGCCGCCGTCGGTCCACGCCGACGTGGTCGTGCAGTGCGCCGAGAGCGACTCCGTGCAGGCGATTCACTGCGAGAAGCCGATGGCGAAGACGTGGGGCGACGCCAAGCGGATGGCGAAGGCCTGCGAGGAGGCCGGCGTCCGACTCACGTTCAACCACCAGCGACGGTTCGGCAAGCCGTTCCGCGAGGCGAAGCGACTGCTCGACGACGGCGCTATCGGGTCGCTGGAACGCGTCGAACTCGGCGGCCCGAACCTCTTCGACTTCGGGACGCACCTGTTCGACCTCTGCGGCCACTACGTCGACCAGTCGCCGCCGGAGTGGATGCTCTGCGGCATCGACTACAGCGAGGAGAACGTCCAGTTCGGCGCGCACAACGAGAACAACGCCGTCGCGCAGTGGGGCTACGAGAACGGCGTCGTCGGCGTCGCCTCCACCGGCGACTACAGCGTCCTCCCCGCGCAGATTCGCCTCGTCGGCGACGACGGGATGATAGACGTCTGCGTCGACGACGGCCCACCGCTTCGGTACCGGAACGGGTCGACGAACGGGTGGACCGAGGGCGACACCGGCGGCGACGGCGCGCACGGCCCGAACACGTCGCGCCCGCAGGCCGCGGCGCAGAAGGTCGCTTCGCGCCTCCCGTTCGTCTCCGCCGACCGCTTCCGTTCGACGACGTACGTCGAACGCGCCATCGAGGACGTGGTCTCGGCGCTCAGAGAGGACCGCACCTCCGAGTTGGCCGCCGAGAACGCCCTCCAGTCGACGGAACTCATCTTCGCCGCGTGGGAGTCCGCGCGGCGGCGGGAACGCGTCGTCCTCCCCCTCGACGCCGACGGGAACGCCCTCGAGGAGATGGTCGAGTCGAACGAACTGCTCGCGTCGCCCGACGCCTGACGCGGACTCGGCCTCGACCCCCCGCGCACTCGCCGAATCGACATTATTGCGGCCGGGTTGGTAAGTAAAAGATACGATGTGGGGAGGAGTTCGCTACCGATTACCTGTAAGTATGGAAAACAGATACTTACGGCATTCCTGTACGTCGGCTCAGAATGAGTGCGAACACCCCCGACGACGACCGGACCGACGACGGCGGTCTCGGTGAGACTATCAAGAACCTGTTCTCCGGCGACTCAGCGGAGTCGACGCCGCGACCCGCGTCCGACGCCGAGACAGAGGCCGATGCCGACGTGCCGTCCGACCGCGTCGAAATCGGCCGGCGGTCGTATCTGAAGATGGTCGGCGTCGCCGCGACGACGGCGTCGGCGTCGGTCGCCGGGTGTACCGGGTCGGCGAACGACGTCGCCCGCGTCCAGCCGATGTCGGCGTTCGGGTACGGCGGCGCGGCCGTCCTCCAGCAGAGTTCGTCGCTGGACCTCTCGGTCGGCGAGTCCGAACCGAACGACACGCAGGCGACCGCGATGGCTCTCGACCTCGGGGCCACCGTCTCCGGGACGCTCACGGAGTCCGAGGTCGACTGGTACGCCGTCGACGCGACGAGCGGACGGGAACTCGTCGTCGACTTCGACCGCGCGGTGAAGACGGGCGTGACGGCGGTCATCGTCTACGACACGGAGGGCGACTGGAGCAACCTCCGATACCTCGGTGCCTCGGGCGCGGTGACGGTCCGAAGCCCCGTCGAGGAATCGGGGACGCACTACGTGCAGGTGGTCAACGTGCAGGACGGCAGCGGCGACTACACGCTGGCCGTCTCGCAGAGCGACGACGGCGCGACGACCGAGACGCCGACTGCGACGGAGACTCCCACGGCGACGGAGACGGCGACACCGACTGCGACGGAGACTCCGACGCAGACCGAGACGGCGACGCCCACGCCCACGGAGACGGCGACGCCCACGCCCACGGAGACGCCAACGCCCACGCCCACGCCCACGGACGGCCAGTCGCCGTTCGGCGGGCAGGCGCGGACGATTCCCGGGCAGATTCAGGCCCAACACTACGACGACGGCGGCGACGGCGTCGCCTACTTCGACACGACCAGCGACGCGAAGGGGGGCGACTTCCGGACCGACGAGGCCGTGGACATCGAGAGCACGGGCGACTCCTCGGGCACCTACAACGTCGGCTGGATGCAGCAAGACGAGTGGCTGGAGTACACCGTGGACGTGACGGCCGGGTCGTACGACATCGACCTCCGCGTCGCCTCGCCCGAGGGCGGCAACCGGTTCCGCGTGCTGCTGGGGTGGGACGAACTCGGCGTCGTCGAAGTGCCGAACACGGGCGGCTGGCAGTCGTGGACGACGGTGACGCTGGAGGACGTGACCCTGTCCGGCGGCGCGGGACAGGTCCTGCGCGTCGAAGTCCTCGACGGCGACGCCAACCTCAACTGGCTGGAGTTCACGAGCAACCAGCCGACCGTCACGGAGACGGCGACGCCCACGCCCACGGAGACGACGACGGAGACGCCCACCGCGACGCCGACGCCGACGCCGACTCCCACGCCCACGTCCGACGACGACAACTACGGCGTTCAGGGCTACGGCGAACTGGGGTACGGCGGCGTCGAGAACTAGCGCGTCGACGCTCGGTCCCGTCGCGGACCGGGGCGGCGACTACTCGGTGACGGGCGTCCGGGCGACGAGGCGGTTCGCGGCCTGCGCGAGGCGGTGCGTCGCCCGCCCGCCCAACGTCACCGCGGCGTACAGGTGGAACTTCGGCTCCAGCGGGTAGTGCTGCACCGCCTTGAGGAAGAACCGGCGGGCGACGCCGTAGTTTCTGTCGTTGATGGACGCCGCGCCGACCCGGTACGCCGTCCACCCGAGCATCTTGCGCTCGAACAGCGGTCCGTACTCGGCGGCCAGCCCGCGGTACTTCTCGACGAAGAGCCGGTAGCTCTCCAGCAGGTTGTCGTAGTTGTCCGAGATGCGGTTGTGGGCGTCGTACTCGTAGGTGACGAGTGGCTCTCTGACCGGTTCGAAGTCGCACTTCGTCGACAGGGAGACGTACCACTCCAGGTCGGCCCACCGCTTGAAGCGTTCGTCGAAGGGCGTCTCCTTTGCGAGGTCCGTGCGGACCATCACCGCCGACTGCGTGCCGACGACGTTCTGACAGAGGACGGCCTTCGTGACGTCGCCGTCGATTCGGTCCGGGACGACCACGTCGCGAACCTCGCCGTTCATCGTCCCCTTCCGCCCGACGTAGACGAGTCCGACGTCGTCGTCGGCGTCGCGGAACCGTGCGACCTGTTTCGCGAGTTTCTCCGGCGCCCACCGGTCGTCGTCGTCGAGGAAGGCGATGTACGTGCCCGTCGCCGCCTCGCGCCCGTGTTCCGCGCGGCGTTCGCGCCGCGGTTCTCGTCGTGACGGACTATCTCGAAGTCGCGCACGTCGGGCGCGGCGTCGGCGAGGACGTCACTCGCGGGCACCTCCGAGCAGTCGTCGACGACGACGAGTTCGATGGGCGCGTACCGTTGCTCGGATACCGTCTGCACCGCCGACCGCAGGTATTCCGGGCGGTTGTACGTCGTGATGATCACCGTGACCAGCGGGTCGTCCGTCGAGGAGGTTCGAGTCATGGAGTCACCTGCATCGGGGGCGTCGCGAGCGTCGTTTCGTGGCGTTCGACCGAGACATCTTACTCGTCCGTTCCTCTGCGCGTACGCATACTGTTATATGTCTCATTACTCGGAACGCCAAGAACTACGACGCCGACGCTCGATGGACACCCCACGTGACGACGACCACGTGCCAACCGAGAACAACTAGTTATATTACTACTAATCGTCGCTATACGATTGAGACAGTCAGACACGCCCTCGCACGAACCGACTTGGTCGCCCTCCTACCGAGCTTATACCTTTAACCGGTGGAGACGTTCGAGCATCAAACGACGCTCGCGTTGGACGCAGTCGACGTCCCGACGCTACCATTCATGGATCTATACACGAGTTTACCGCGACAACATCGGGGTTTGCACCCTCATCGGCAGACGACGCACAGAACCGCTGACGACCCGAGCGAGTGGGACGACGGATGACCGAACGTGAGATATCGCGCCGGGAGGCGATAGCCGGGATAGCCGCGGCCGTCGTCGCCGCCGTCGCACTCGCACTCTCCGCTCTCGCGCCGTCGGAGGAGGGACCCGGTCCTCAGACGCCCACCGAGACGCCGCCGCCCGCGACGGCCACGGAGGGGCCGACGACGACCGAACCCGGTCCCGAAGGAGGACATCCGCGACTACGGCGCCGCGGTCGACGGCACGACCGACGACTCCGGGGCGATAATGCGCGCGATAGAGGCGGCGTCGCCCGGCGGAATCGTCTGGATGCCGCCGGGGACCATCCGCATCGACGGCACCAACACCGAGGGCGAGGCGATTCGCCTCGGCGCGGAGCACGCGAACGTCACCATCAGAGGCGCCGACCCCGCCGACGGCGAGACGCGACTGGTCCTCGCGCCGGGCCACCAGACCGTCCACAGCGCCATCTACATCAGGACGGACCCCGGCGAGAGCGTCGGCACCGTCAGACTCGAACGCCTCACCATCGACGGAAACAAGAGCGAACAGGGCCCCAACCCGGGTCTCGGCGTCCGGACGGAGGCCGAGGGCGAGTTCGTCATGCGCGACTGCGTCGTGACCGGGTGGCAGAACACCGGCGTCCAACTGAACGGCGGGATGCGCGGCGACATCCGGTACTGCCACTTCCACGACAACGGGTTGCGCTCGAACGGCGGGCACGACATCTCGCCGAATCAGGCGCGGCACCCGGCGGAGACGGTCATCAGCCACGTTCTCTGTGAGAACTCCGGCGGCGTCTCCATCGACGTCGGCCAGAACGACGACGCGCGGTTGCAGACCGTGCTGGTCGAGCGATGCGTCCTGCGGAACAGTCCCGGGTCGCTCAAGATTTCGACCGAGAACAAGCGGACGACGGTCCGGAACACGCAGATGCTCGGCGACGACTCGACGACGATTCCGGTGAAGGTCAACCCCACGGACGTCACCATCGACGACCTGGTCCTCGACAACGTCCTCGTCGACGGCGGCGGGTGGCCGGGCATCGACCTGCCGTGTCCCGGCCGGCTGAAACTGAACGAAGTCGCTCTGAAGAACATCGACCAGGACAACAAGCGCGCGGACGGGACAGAGGCGGCATCTTCACCAGAAAGATAGACTTCGGTTCCTCCGGGCGCGTCTCCATCCACAACGTCGGCCAGAACAACAACAGCATCGCGCTCAACATCGAGGAGGCGGCGGGGTCGATAGACGAACTCGTCTACAACGACGTCGGCGACTTCGGCACCGCCGACGGCGTCGAGGTGAAGAACCGGGTCAGAGGCGACCCGATACAACCGGACGTCGTCTCCGTGGACGACGTCGGACCGCGGTAACCGTCTCTGAGACTGATAGTAAAATCCTCCTGTAACTCTCCTTCTGACGAATTTATATTCTTCCTAAAATTCAAGTAAATTGGTGCTTGAGGCGCTCTCGAACCGCGTCTCGGATTCGACCACCCGCTCCTCGCCGCCAGCCCGACCGAATTGGTATCGACTTGGTATGCAAATCGGGAGTATCTGGCCGGAATCCGGCGGCAGAGGCCGACGTTCCGGGGAACATCTGGAAAGAACACTTATTCAAATCTGAGGGGGACCGAGAGGTATGGAAGAAGAACAGAGAGTGTCCGGGTGGGTCACTCGGGGAACGCATCGCGAATGTGAGAAGCGCCGGTCGGACAACGGTCACCTGTAGCACGCACGACAATGTCGAAGGACGTCACAAACTTTGGTGCGGTCGGAGACGGGTCGGGCGACGACACGCAGGCGATTCGGGACGCCGCGGACGCGGCGGGCCCGGGGGGGGACCGTTCACTTCCCGCCGGGGACGTACCGCGTCGGGTCGAACACGCGCATCCCTCTGAACTACCCGAACGACGGCAGTTGGGACAACCTCACGTGGTCGGGCGCGGCCCGGACGACGTCACGATCAAGATGGCCGGCGGTCACAGCCGAGCCCACTTCGTCTTCCTCGTGAAGGGGTCTCAGCCGCCGCAGAACGTCACGTTCGAGGGACTGACCGTGGACGGCAACAAGGACCGGCAGTCGGACGACTCCGTCGGTCTCTGTATCCTCACGGAGGCCGAGGGGAAGTTCACGATGCGGAACTGCCGCCTGAAGAGCGCTCAGAACGACAATCTGAAGCTCTCGGGCGACATGGACGCGGAGATTACGACGTCGCACTTCGCCGACGCCGGCTACGTCTCCAACGGCGGGCACGGCATCAGTCCGAACCAGACGTCGCAGACGACGACGATGATTCGTCGCTGCCTGTTCACGGGTCAGCGAGGGACCGACGTGGACGTGGGCCAGTCCAACCGACGCGACTGGCAGACGGTCGTCATCGAGGACTGCGTGATGCGGGACGCCTACCGCGGGTCGCTCAAACTCACGCAGGAGAACGCGAAGACGACGGTCAGAAACACGCTCATGAAGGGGAGCAGCGAGACGGAGATACCCGTGAAGGCGAACCCCTCCTCGGCCAGCATCGGCACCGTCGCGCTGGAGAACGTCGTCATCGACGGCGCGAAGTGGCCGGGCATCGACCTGCCGGTCCCGGGCACGCTGGAACTCTCGAACGTCGCCATCAAGAACGTCAACACCGAGAACCGCCGGGGCGGTGGCATCTACCTCGACGGGATGAACGTGGCCGCGGACACCATCTCCATCCACAACGTCGGGCGGAACAACGACTACGACGCCGTCAGCATCGCCAGCGGCGACGGCACCATCGACCAAGTCGTCTACGGCGGCACGACCAGTCCGTCCAGTTGGTCCGACCGAGGGACCGTCGTGGACGCGTCGTCCGGGAGCGCGCTCCAGCCGACCGTTCCCACCGAGGACCAGGTCGGACCGGGCGCGACCACCGACTCCTCTACCGATTCGGGCTCCGACACCGTCACGTCGCCGGACCCCGCGCAGTACGGCGGGTATCAGACGCCCTCGGCCGGAACGGTCGACTGGCACGTCCCGCTGAACGAGAACTTCGAGAAGATAGAGGCCGACGTGCTCGAACTCGTCCAGCGTATCCAGACGCTCGAACAGCAGCACTGACACCGCGACGGTAGCCGGCCGCTACCACGGCCGCCGGCGACCGCGCGCTCCCGGTCGCACGGCCGCGCTGTCGTGTTGTCCGCTCTATAACTATATGCTCATTTGGTCTTATTTTCCCAGTACATGCACACCGACGTTCGGGCCTGGCTCGACGAGTACTCCACCGCCGTCGAGAACGGGAGTAGTTCGAAGCAGGCGCTCTTGAAATCTCTCCGCGGTGCGTTCAACGGGCCGTACCTCTCCTTGACGACCCGGTACCCGCTCGGCACGAACATCTACGAACGGGACTGGGACCTCCTCATCGTCCTCGACGCCTGCCGCGTCGACGCTCTCCGGGCCGTGGCGCCGGAGTACGACTTCATCGAGTCCGTCGACTCCATCTGGTCGGTCGGGAGCGCCTCCCACGAGTGGATCTGCAAGACGTTCACCAACGAGTATCGCTCGGAAATAGCCGACACCGCCCTCATCACGACGAACCCGTTCATCCCGCAGACGTTCGACGACCGGGTGTTCCCGCCCAAGGCGTACGCCATCCCGCTGATGTGGGCGAACTGGGACGTCGTCGAGAAGTCCACGTTCAAGAGCTTCCTGCAGATACACCGCCACGACTACGAGGACTACTTCTCGGCGCCGCCGCCGGAGATAGTCACCGACCACGCCATCAAGATGGGTCGACAGATGGACTCCGGCCGGATGGTGCTGCACTACTTCCAGCCGCACACGCCGTACATCTCGCGCGCGTTCCGCGAGAAGCGTCCCGTCACGCCGGTCGAACAGGACCCGTGGGAGGCCCTCCAGAACGGCGAGACGACCACCGAAGAGGTGTGGGAGATGTACATGGACAACCTGCGGTTCGTCCTCGACTCCATCGAGACGCTCCTGAAGAACGTCGACGCCGAGAAGGTCGTCATCACGGCGGACCACGGGGACCTGTTCGGCGAGATGGGCGTCTACGGCCACCCCGAGGGGTTCGTCCATCCCGACCTGAAGCGGGTCCCGTGGGCCACCGCCACCGCCACCGACACCGGCGAGCACACGCCCGACGTGGACGCCGCCAGACAGACGGAGACGGACCAGGACGTCGAAGAGCGGTTGGCCCAACTGGGCTACCTCTGAGCGGCCGGCGTTCGAGACGAGTCGGCGCTCGACCGGTGCGGACGATTTCTACTGACGCGGTATCGCCGGCAGGTGTGAGACGGAACAGAAGAGCCGATAGCGTCGGGGCGTTCGGTGCGGTGCAGGAGACGTCGGTCGCGTCGTGACGGGTTCGGCGCGGCGACCCGGTCAGTCCATCACGTAGCCGAGGTCCGAGAGCTGTTTCTTCATCGCGCTCGACATCTCGCGCTTCTCGGTGTTGCGCTGTTCTCTGCCGAGGGTCTCGGAGAACGTCTCGAAGAACGCGCGGTGCTCCTCGGCGACGGCCGGATGGGCCGACGACACGTCGGTGTCCTCGTCGTCGAGTCGGTACAGTTCGTCGCCGCGGTCACCGCGGAGCCACTTGTACTCGTCGCTGCGGACGGCGTGCAGCAGTCCCGACTGGAACCGGTCGAGGTTCGCGTCCGGGTTGTGCGCTCGAACCTGCTCGACCGCCGTCTCGTACGTCTCGTTGCCGCGTTGGCTGAGCGCGTACGTTCGCTCCTCCTCTCGCGGGTCGATGCCCTGGAGTTCGTCCAGCGTCGCGTCGGACGCGCCCGCCTCCGCGAGCAGCATCTGCATCACGTCGATGTGCTGGACCAGCGAGTCGCTCGGGAGGTCGGTCGCCGACGGGAGTCCGTGGACGACGGTGGGGACGTTGACGAGGCCGTCGTGCAGTGAGAACTGGTGGCCGAGGACGCCGTGTTCGCCCAGCAGGTCACCGTGGTCGCCGGTGACGACGAAGATGGTCGGCCCCATGTCGAGCGACTGGACGTGGTCGAACAGGTCGCCCACCTGCTGGTCGGCGTAGGCGAGGACGCCGTCGTACATCGCGTCTATCGCCTCCTTCTCCGCGTCCGAGAACTCGCAGCCGTTCGCTATCTCGCGGTAGTAGTTCATGCTCCGGTCGAACGCCACCTCGACGGCCTCCTCGGTGGACAGTTCGATGTCGTCGGTGAAGGCGTCGCGGTACGGCAACGGCGGGATGTACGGCAGGTGCGCGCCCTGTGTGTGCACGAACATGAAGAAGGGGTCGTCGCCGCCCGCGTAGGAGCCGAGTTGTCGCTTGGCCACCTCTGTCGCGATGAACTCGGGGCGATGTCGGCTGGCGTCCGTCGTGTAGCCGGCGGAGTGGCGGCGCAGTCCGAGGAGGTACTTCAGGAGAATTCGCGGCCCGGCCGTCTGCAGGAGGTTCGACTTGTCCATCCACGTGAACTCCTCGAACCCGCGGGAGAGCCCCGTCGAGTCGCTGCAGTAGGCGTTCTGCGAGAGCCCGACCGTCCGGTACCCCAGTTCGGCGAACCGCTCCGGGACGGTGGTGATGCCCTCGGGGAGGACGTCGTTCCACAACCCGGTGCCGTGGTGGGAGGGGTAGGTGCCGGTGAGTATCGACGCGTCGGAGGGGAGCGACCACATCGCGTGCGAGACGCAGTCGGTGAACGCCTGCCCGTCGGCGTCGGCCGCGATTCGCCGCATGTTCGGCGTCGTGTCGCGGTGATAGCCCGCGAGCGAGGTTCGGTCGGCCCGAATGCTGTCCAGATTCAGCCAGATGATGTTTGGGCGACTGTCCGTAGTCATTGCTCTACCGCGAGGGATGCTCTCAACGGCTTTATTTTTACAGTCCATAAACCAGTTCGCGCGCCGGCCGCGGAACGAAACCACCCCCTAAACGCCGATGTGGACGGCTCACACCACCGACTGGTGCCGCGTGACGACCGTGAGAAGGGATTCGGTCGCGACGGCGTTCCGCCCGCCGCGTCAGTCCAGATACGTCTCGAGCCAGTACTCCAGCGACGTGATGTTCGCCATCATCGACGAGAGGTTCTCGCCGCGCTGGTGACGGTCCCACAGGCGCGTGATGCCGTCGTCGAACACGTCGCGTTCGGCCGCCTTTCGCAGGTACTCCTCGGTCCAGTCGGCCAACTCGGTGTCCATCCGGAGCCAGATGTCCGTGAGCTGTTCGGCGCCGTACGTCGGCTTCGACTGGAGTCGGCCGAGCCCCACGTTGGCGACGAAGCCGCAGACGTGCGCCGGGTAGGGCCACTTCGGCGGCAGTTTCGTCCGCTCGTAGGTGATGTCGGCGAGTTCGGGGGCGACGCGCCTCGTCAGACCGAGTTTCGCCCGCGAGGTGCCCATCGGTATCGACTTCGTGAACGGGAACGTGCCCTTGCGGTACGTCGTCGGTATCCGCGCGCACCACTCCAGAAAGTCCCCGTCGGTGTAGACGACCCTGTCGCCGCCGACGTCGCGGATGATGGCGTTCGACGCCAGCGCACAGCGGTTGTAGTAGTTCTTGAAGTGGATGTCCAACACCTTGTGGTGGAACGCGTTCTCCTCCGTCCGGTCGGCCTCCTCCCGGAACGTCCGGACGGGGTCGACGCTGATGGCCAGACAGTCCTCCACGAAGTCGATGTCCTGCGACGCCTCGCTGGCTATCTGCGACTCGACGGCCGAGTCGTAGTCGAAGTGCGACTGCAGGAGGTGGTCGCCGAGCAGCGACCCCTCGACGCCCTCCATGAACACGCCGGAGTCGCCGACGTCGTACGACCCCGAGAGGTTCTTCGTGATGTGCCACGCGACCATCCCACCGCAGACGTCCACGAGTCGCTCGATGCGTTCTGGTGAGGGCAGCAGGTCGAGTTCGGTCATCTCCATCCCCAGTCGCTCGACCACCTGTCTGGCTATCTGGATGTTGTCGCCCGTCGGCGGGTTCGCGTCGTACGTGTACGCCGACAGTCGTCGGAAGTCGTACGCCCCGCTGTCGGCCGACTGACAGAGCGCGGCACTCGTGTTCCGACTGTCGAGGCCGCCGGAGAGCCAGATTCCCGCCTCTTCGGGGAGCGTCGACGCCGTCCGGTCGACGGCGTTCGTGAAGCGCGAAGCGAGTTCGTCGAGGTACGCGCTCCCCGGTTGCGCCTGATCGTAGCGCGGCTTCCAGTAGCGCTCGCCGCGCCACTCGCCGTCGTCGAACTCGTACACCGTCGCGGGGCGAGCCATCGACACCTCCGAGACGAGCGTCCGCGTCCCCCACAGCAGTCCCATCAGGAGGAAGTCGGAGACGGCCTGTTCGTCCAGCGTCGGGTCGTCGACGAACGGGAGGCAGGCCGCGACGGCCGTCGAGAAGACGGGCTGGTCGTCGACGAGGAAGCACGAACGAGCGCCGAGTTTGTCCGTCGCCACGAGGAGGCGGTCCGCCCCGTCGTCGACGCCCACGAGGAGGAACGTCCCGTCCGTCCGTTCGGCCGCGGCCACCGGGTCCTCGAAGAACTCCGCGACCAGTTCGTCGTCGTCCGCCTCCCGCCAGTGGTCCGTGGTGACCGCGCCGTAGACGAACAGCGTCCGGTCGCCGTCCGCCAGCGTCCGGACGCCCTTCTGGTCGCCCGCCGGAATTCGAGCGTACAGCGACGTGGTCTCCCGTTCGACTCGCTCTTCCACCTCGTCGGAGATTCCGTGAACGGGAGTCTCCTGGGCCGCGTCCTCGCTCTCCGCGATGGACCGGCTCCCGACTACGCCTGACATGTGGCGTATCTCTGTTAGCTATTTCAAATAGTTACTTACCCTATATCTGCCCTCGCGGCGTCGGCGCGGGTCGCGCGCGACGCGCCGCGTCCGCGTAGTCGGCAGTTACGCCGCGCCCGTCGTCGCTCGTTCGCCGCCGCCGACCGGCGGGAAACCGCCAGCCCGGACGCTCCGCGACGCGGTCGGTCGATTCGAATTCAGTAGGTGTGATATAACTTAGGGCCATTTCCGCCGACAGTAGTACGATGACTCACAGCGTTCTGGCGAGCGCAGTCAACCATCCAGACGCGGTTAACCCGTACATCGGGCTGTTCAATCAGCGAATCGTTCAGTCGCTCATGCGCCGCGGGATGGAGGTGGACGTCGTCTCGCCGCGTCCGTTCGCGCCGCCGGTCGGCCCGCACTCGGAGTTCTCCATGCTGCCGACCGTCGAGGGATGGAACGGCTACGACGTCCACCACCCGCGCTTCTTCTACCTGCTACCGAAGCGGTTCTTCTACGGGGCCGCCGGCGACTCGTTCGCCAAGCGCGTGCCCAGATACGTCGAGCGGACGTCGACGTACCGGACGCGTCCACGCCTGCCACATCTACCTCGACGGCTACGGGATGGTGGACTACTGCGAGCGACACGACGTGCCCCTGTTCGTCGTCTCGCACGGTCACTTCATGAACGAGTACGACGAGTTGGCCGACGACGTCCGCGAGAAGGTGGACGAGACGCTCGACGCCGCGACGAAGGTGCTGTGCGTCAGCGACGCCCTCGCGGAGAAGGCCGGAGAGCGCGTCTCCCGGTCGAAAGTCGAGGTGGTCCCCATCGGCGCGACGCCGTCGCGCTACCCGGTCGAACGCCGCGACGAACTCCGCGAGGAACTCGGCATCGACCCCGACGCGACGGTGGCGCTGTTCGTCGGCGAGTTCTGCGAGCGGAAGGGTATCCCCGAGTTGGCCGAGATTCTCCCGACGCTCGACCTCCCGAACACGGAGTTCGTCTTCGTCGGTCACGGCGGCGACGAGGAGTGGACGCTCCGGCGCGCCCTCTCGTCGAGTCCGTTCTCCGCGCGCCACGTCTACACCGGAATCACGTCGCTGGCGCTTCGCCGGTGGCTGGCCGTCGCCGACGTGCTCGTCCTCCCGAGTCACGCCGAGGGGCGTCCGACGGTCATCTACGAGGCGATGGCCGCCGAGACGGCGGTCCTCTCGACCACCGTCGGCGGCGTCCCCGAACAGGTCGCGGACGGCGAGACGGGCGTCCTCATCCCGCCGGGCGACACCGACAGACTCCGCGACGAACTCACGTCGCTGTCGGCCGACCGGGAGCGTCTGCGGGAGATGGGGAGGCGGGGACGCGAACGACTCGTCGAGCAGGGGTGGACGTGGGACGACCACGCCGAACGCGTCCACCGCCTCCACCGCGAGGCGCTGGAATGACCGATGACGCCCTCCGCATCGCGGCGGTCACCGCCCACCGGTCCCACGAGGTGGCCGAACCGCTGACGCTCGCGGACGGAACCGTCGAAGTGGTCGACATCGACCCCGACGACGGCTTCGTCGAGCGGAACGTGAAGACCGTCGCTCGGCTCGTCGAACTGACCAGCGACCCCGCGCCGGACGCCGTGCTGTCGGACTGCCTCGGACTGCTCGGCTTCATCGTCGCGGCCGTCTGCGTCCTCCGCGGCGTCCCGTTCGTCTTCAGGTTCAAGGGCGACCACTGGCGCGGCCTGAACGAGATATACCGGGTCGACGGCGACGGCAGCGTCGCCACGAAACTGCGCTACTACCTCACGTACGCCCTCGACGAGGCCATCTACGCGTCGGCGTGCGGCTACGTCGTCGTCTCCGAGGAACTGAAGGAGGTGGTCGTCGAGCGAACCGGTTGTCGGCCCGAACAGGTCCGCGTGGTCCACGTCCCCCTCGTCCCGGACAGGGACGACGGGTCCGCGGCGGCGGCCAGAGAGCGCTTCGGCATCGACGAGGAGACGGTGCTGCTGACGGTGACGAACCTCAAGTACCGCGGCAAGTACGAGGGCGTCCGCACCGTCGTCCGCGGGATGGAGTCGGTCCTCGCGGCCCACGAGGACGCCGCGTACGTCGTCGCCGGCGGCGGCACGCACCTCGACGCCGTGCGGCGAGCGGTCGACGCCATCGACGACCCGGCGGTCCGCGACCGAATCTACGTCGTCGGCTTCGTGGACGACGTGGCCGATCTGTACGCACTCGCCGACGCGTTCGTCTACGTCTCGCACATCGACGGCTACCCCCCGCGCGGTGCTGGAAGCGCAGCAGTCGGCGCTCCCCGCGGTGGTCAACGCGGCGCACGGCATGGTCGAACAGGTCGAGGACGGCGAGAACGGACTGGTGCTGAGTGAGGCGACGCCGGACGCCGTGGCGCGTCGCGTGACCGAACTGCTGGCGCGCGACGACCGGGTCCGGATGGGCGAGAACGCGCGCGAACGGGTTCGGACCGAGAACGACCCCGCGGCCATCGGCGACCAACTCGTCGCGGCGATGACCGGGATTCTGAAGCACAGATAAAGCGGCACCGCCGAGAAACGGCTCCTCTCTTCTCTCGTCGCTAGTCTTCCTCTCGTCGGTCGGTCTTCCTCTTGTCGGTCAGTCTTTCCTTCGTCGGTCAGTCTCCCTCTCGTCAGTTACCCGCCGCGCGTCGCGTTGACGAGGTAGGTGTCGTAGCCGCCGTTGGCGTAGACGTGCGAGACGGTGCCGTCGCGTTCGAGACGCGCGTAGTCCTCGGCCTCGAACCGCCAGAACTCGCGGTAGTCCGGATACATCTCCTCGTAGAATATCCGCCCGCCGCGAGTGATCAGCATGTACCTGTCGGTGTCGTAACTGGCCCCCAGCGTGTCGTGTTCGGTGTAGTTGAAGTGCGCCGGCGGCCCCTCGGTGGTGCTGGCCGGGATGACCTCGTCCTTCGAGTAGCCCGCCGTCCCGTAGATGGCGTCTCGGAACCGGCGGAGGTTGATGCCGTACTGCGTGGTCGGGTTGCTCGAGTCGCGGTACGCCAGCGTCCACTCCGCGCCGTCGAGTTCGGCGTTCGTCACCTGGTGGTTGCTCTGGATGGCGTACGGCGAGTAGTAGAGGCCGAACGTGCTGACGACGACGAGGGCGACGAGGACGAGGTAGGCACCGACGCGGACGGCGCGCTTCCACCCCGTCGCGCGGTAGACGGCGTAGAACAGCGACCCGGCGAGCAGCGCGGCGAATATCCGCGCGAGCATGAGCGGTCGACCGAACCCGACGACGAGGTCCATCACGAGGAACGGCACCGTGACCCCGGCGAACAGGCCGAACCCGCCGATGAACGTCGTCCGGTAGGCGTCCAGGTCGGGCCGGCGACGGAGTACCGACACGACGACCCACAGCGTGTAGAGGCCCGCGAGCGTGAGCAGGATGCCCGACACCCCGTACTTGACGAGGCCGATGCGTATCACGTCCAGCAGCGCCGGACTGGTCTCCGACACCGTCGAACTGTAGGAGTCGAGCGTCGACGTCCCGCTCTCGGAGCCGACGAACGTCTGCACGACGGCCTGAATCTTCTTCGTCACCTGCGAGAAGTCCAGATACCACGCCGCGAACATCCCGACGGCGAGGTGCGCGACCGGTGCCGCGCCGACGGCGCTCCGCCAGTCGGCGGACTCGCCAACCAGTAGCTCCCGGTCGTGGAGCGCCCTCGCGATGCCGTAGACGAGGAGGACGAACAGGAGGAACAGCGTCGTTAGCGGGTGGTAGATGACCATCGCGGCGACGACGACGACGAGGGCGACGCGGACCGCCGTCGACCGCGTCTGCTGCTCCATGAAGAACAGGTAGAGGACGAACGGGACCAGGAGGACGCTCTGCGGGTACGGCGAGGGGTTCACGTGCGCCGTGCCGCCGATGAGCAGCGTCACGAACGGCAGCGTCAACAGCGCGCGCGTCCGGTCGTACACCGACGCGACGAGGGCGAACGACGCCACCACCGAGAACAGCGAGACGACGACGGAGATGGCGTTGATGAGGTGCATCGCCTCGACGTCGCTCGCGTAGGAGAAACTCACCACGAGGAAGTGGACGTTCGGGTAGATGTCCTCCTGCCCGGCGACGCCCGTCGCCATGATAGTCTGTATCTGCCCGACGTGAGTCAGCACGTCGCCGCGGCCGAACACGGGGTAGCCCCTGAAGTACGGGAGCAACAGCAGGAGCGCCTCGACGACGAGTATCAGCAGGACGCCGAGTCGCCACGTGCCGTCCGTGCGCTCGCGGAAGACGTGTTCGAGGACGGCGTAGTGGCCGATGAGCAGCGCGAGAATCGCCAGCGCCCAGAAGTACCACGGGTACGCGTCGTAGATGGACATCTCGAAGGCGGGCGCCGGCGGCGTCGAGAACAGGACGTACGCGAGGACGACGACGATGCCGAACCCGGCGGTCACGGCCCACCGCGTGTCCGCGCCGGCGAGTTTCGACAGCGCATCGGCGGCGCTGCGTCTCGACAGTCCGCCGGAGTCGCCGGCACCGCTCATCTCGCGGTCCCTCCGGCGGTCGGTTCGACGCCCGTGGGCGACGTGCGGCGTCCGCGCGGCGAATCTGACCGCCGTCCCCGTGGGTAGTCGGTTCGCGGGCGGTGTCGTCGGTCGGTGTCGGTGTGGTCGGTCATGGGTGTGAGTCTACGGTGCTGTCGCGTTCACCCAGATGTGGGTCGAACGGTACGCGTTCGCCTCCGTCGGCGTCTCCGGCGGCGTGCCCCTGTACAGCAGGAAGATGAGGCGGAGTTCTTCGCCGGTCACGGCGGAGTCGGTCGTGAGTTCGCGCTGCTGTCGGGTCGCCTCGCCCGCCGCGAGCGTCGTGGTGAAGCGGTCGAGTTCGCTCTCGGCGACGACGGTCCGCTCGCCGTCTCGCGTCTCTATCCGCTGCAGTTCGGCGACGACGGTGTAGTCGACGGTTCGCTCCTCGTGGTTCGCGATGCCCACGTACAGCGACCGCGGTTCGACCGGGTCGAGTCGCGCGGGGTACTCGTCCGCGACGAGCGTCCCGTTCTCGCCGTTGTCGGTCAACAGGTAGAACTCGGTGTAGCGCTCGCCGTTCTGCGGTTCCGCCAGCGTCGCGCCGACGAGGCCGGCCGACGCCAGAAGGAACACGGCAATCAGGACGTTCGTCGCCGGAACCGCGCGAAGCCCGCCGGCGGACCCGCTCGGAAGCCACGAGAGCGAGAGCCGGAACCGCTGGTGCGGCGGGAGCGTCGCCCGGCGGACCGTGGCGACGACGAGGGCGACGGCGACGACGACGACCAGTCCGTTCAGCACGGACGCCCGGCCGATGCCGAACTCGGTGAAGTTCAGCGCCAGGACGGTCAGCGGCGTGGCGGCCAGACTCAGTCCGACGCTGAGGACAACCCGCTCCGTCGAGGAGACGGAGGGGTGGTCCGGCGGCGCGTCGGCCGGCGAACGCGGCGCGGACCGGGCCGGAAAGAGCGCGGCGGTGAGCGCGTACCCGGGGAGCACGAAGACGAGCAGTCCCCCGAGGACGACGTGTAGCGGGTCCAGAACCGACGAGGACGCCCCCGTGACTGCGATACCGAAGACGGCGGCGGTGAGTGCGGCCGCGAGGACGAGGTCGACGAACGTCGCCACTAGCCCGGCGTCCGTCGTCTGCGCGCGGTCGGGACGACTTACCATGAGCGGTGATACCCCGTCATCGGTCTAAAAACGTCGCCCGGCAGGAGGCGTTTAACCACCGATTGCGACGCGTTCAGGAACTCGCTACCCTGCCCGTTGGTCCGTCGCGAGACGGCGGCGGGCGACAGCCGTTCGAGACGAGTGGATGGCGACACGGTCACTCGTCGAGCGGGTTCCGGCGGCCGGTGTACGCCGACGACCGACCGCCCCGCACGTACTTTCTGTAGCCCTGCAGGAGTCCGACCGTCCGCACGACCTGACTCGTCGCCGCGAACAGCGTTCCGCGGAGGGAGTCGCCGAGGTAGTTCGTCGGGACGAGCGCCTGCGTGAGTATGCGCGAGTGGACGTTCTCGCCGCGTATCAGGTAGTACGGAATCGCCTCGCGGCCGTGTCGGTAGGCCTTGCCGTAGTAGTCCAACAGCGAGTCGGCGAACGGGTGCGCGACGACGAGGTCCGGGTCGTACCAGAAGTCGTACCGCTCGGAGATGCGGTCGGCGAGTTCGGTCTCCTCGTGTCCTACGGCAGTCGCTCGTCGAACCCGCCCACGTCCTCCAGCACCGACCGGCGAATCGCCATGTTGCAGCCGACCACCGTCTCCGTGACGTGCGCCTCGTCGCCCTGGTCGTACTGGTTGGAGAGGCCGCGCGTGATGCGCGCGCCGGTGTCGACGATGCGGCCGGTCACCGCCGGGTGGTCGTCCAACAGCGCCGACACGCGTTCGAAGTAGCCCTCCTGCGGGTCGGAGTCGTCGTCGAGGAAGACCAGTTTGTCGGCGCTGGCCTCGCGGATGCCGGCGTTTCTGGCCGCCGAGGCGGTCGGGTCGTCCCGCAGGACGACCTCTCCCTCGACGGCCGCGGCTTCCAGTTGCTGTTCCCACCCGAACGTCGGGTCCGTTTCGAGCGTCGGAATGATGATGGAGATGTCTACCATGTCTTCTCTCTGGTTCGTGTCGAACTGCCGGGTCGGGCCGCGACGGGGGGTCGCGACCGCTCTCGGTCGAATGGTAGGGAAGACGGAGCATTGTTATGAGCGGCATATGCTCTCGCTATCCCTCGGAGACGTCGCAGCCCGCCCCACGGTGCCGATAGCGGCGTCACGGCGGCGTCTCCGGGAGCCCGTGAACCGTCCCATCCAGCGTCAGCGTCGCCGGACCGCCGTCGTCGCACTCGACGGCCACGGCGTCGTACGGTCGCGCGAGAGCAGGAAGCCGAACGAGACGTCCGCCCCCGACGCGCCGAGCGTGAGCGACTCCCGTTCGACCTCGGTCAGGAACGCCGGATAGTACGGGCTGGTGCCGACCGTCGCCTCGTCCGCGTCGAGGGGGGACAGATACGCCAGCGGCTCGTTCCGGTCGTCCTCGCCGTCGCCGTGGCCGTCGGTCCCGTCGTCGTCGGCGCGCAGGACGAACGCGGACGGAACGGCGGACGCGGTGGTGTCGGCGGACGCGGTCGTGTCCACCGCGACCGACGGGTCGACGTGGAGTCGGCTGTGGACGGGTCGGGGTTCGCTCGCGGTGACGTGGTCCCAGACCAGCCACCAGCCGTCGTCCGCGTAGATGCGGCGTCGGTGGCCGTAGGCGTCGGGTCCGCCGCCCGCCCGGCGGTAGGCGCCGTCGAACACCGTCACGCCGTCCGCGACGCCGTACTCGACCGTCGGCTCGAACCGCCGGCCCATCAGGTAGCTCCCGGCGATGGGAATCGGCTCCACGTCGCCGTACTGAACCGTGTTGTGCGCGGCGACGCTCCGCGTGTACTGTCGCTTCTCGGTCGGCGCGTACTCGTACGTCCCGGTGTCCGTGAGGACGGGCCGGCCGTCCGCCCACAGCAGAATCGAGAGGTGGTCGTTGTGCGAGTGCGCCGGCAGGTGCCGCGGGCCGATTCCCCCGGCGTCGACGAGGAGGGCGTCCTCGCCCCGCCCGAGCCAGTAGTACCCCGAGTCGGGGAGCGCCGTCGTCGTCGACGGCCCGGGGTCCACGCCGACCGCACTCGCGTACCGGAGGCAGGCCCGGAGCGACAGCGACTCGCCGTGGACGGCGTCGTTGAGAAGCGGCAGTTCCCCGTCCGGAGGTTCGATAGCCCGGAGGAACCGGGTCCCGCGCTCGGCGGCGTCGCGAATCGCCGCCGATGGGGTGCGCCCGTACCGTCGGAGCAGGTCCAGCGCGGTCAGATACCGGGTCAGCGTCTGGACGTGGTACATCGGACTTAGCTCGAAGTGGCCGCCGTCGGGCAGGAACTGGTCGGCGGCGTCGCACAGGACGTTCACGCCCGTCTCGACCCACGGGTCGCCGGCGTCGTCCACCAGCAGTCCCGCGATGACGAGGGCGACGCCGTTCTCGATGAGGTGGTTGCCGCCGACGTCGTGTTCGACGTGGTTCGCGAGGAAACTCGCGTTCCGGTGGAGGAGGCGATGCAACCGCGCGGCGAGGGCGGGGTGTCCCTCGTCGGCGCGGAGCCACGCGTAGTACCGGGCGACGTTCATGAGCCTGAACGACACCGAGTGCGGCGTCCACGCGCGCCGCAGGTACGCCTCGGCTCCGATGTCGGTGCCGTCGTCCGCCTGCCAGTCGGCGAGCCACCACGGGAACGTCTCGGTGGCGGCCGGGCAGTCTGTCGGGTCGTCGTGTCCGAGGTACGCGCCCTTGAGGAACTCGAAGCCGTGGAACTTCAGCGCCCACAGCGCCGGCGGTTCGTACACGGCTTCGCCGTGCCACCCGACGCCGTCGCCGTCCTCGACGCGGACGGTGCGGTCGAGGAAGGTGACGTCGCCGTCGGTGGCCTCGGCGGCGTGCGCCCGGAACGTCGCACGCTCGTCCGCCGAGAGGCTCCGACGGAGTATCGCCGTGTTCGCGCGGAGCGGTCCCGGCGAGCAGGTGAGTCGCTCGGGAACGCGGCTGTCGTACCGGGCGCGAAGTCGACGGGGAGCGGGGGGACGACGGCGTGACGGACCTTCCGCTCGGCGACGCCGACGAGCTGTCTCGGTTCCATGTTCGCCGCCGTGTGAAACAGCAACGGCAGCGTCTGGCCGTCGACGAGACGGGCCAGTCGCGACTGCAGGTCACTCACGGTCCACCACGGCTGGCTGCTGGCCTCGCATCGCCGTCAGTCGCCTCCCACGAGTTCTCTGACGTGCCCGTCGAGGCGCTCGGCGATTCGTCGCCGGTCGTACCGGGTCCGGACGTACTCGTGTCCGTTCGCGCCCATGTCGGTCCGCATCGCCTCGTCGGCGAGCAGTCTGTCGAACGCGGCGGCGATTTCGCGGGGGTCGTTGTCCACGTGGATGCCGCCGCCGGACTCCCGGACGAACCGTTCGAGTTCGCCGCAACCGGTGACGACGATCGGCAGGCCGCAGCCGAAGTACTCGTACACCTTCGTCGGCATGGCGTACGCCAGTTCCTCGTCGCGGACGAGCGGTGCGATGCCGATGTCCGACTCCGACAGCAGGTCCGGAATCTCCTCGCGCGGAATCGGTTCGACGAACTCCACGCGGTCCTCCAGTCCCTCCTCGGCGGCGATTCGCTTGAGTCGCGGCACGGTGTCGCCGCCGCCGACGAGGCGGAGCACCGCGTCGTGCGAGACGAGATTCATCGCGCGGATGCACGATTCGAGGTCCTGCGCGTGCCCGATGTTGCCGACGTAGACGATAGACGGCCGGTCCTCCGACTCCGCCTTCGCCTCTGGCTCCGACCCCGTCGCCGGTTCGGACTCGGAACCGCCCGCGGGGACGGAGATGGCCTCCGACTCGGCCGTCGGTTCGGACTCGACGCCGAACCGCGACATGTCGACGCCGTTCGGGACGACGACGAGTTTCTCGCGCAACTCCTCGCCGTACTGTTCACACAGCGCCTCTCCGAGCATCTCCGTCGTCACGGCGACGGTGTCGCCCGTCCGGAGCACCTGCCGCTGGAACGCCCGACTCGACCGTTCCAGTATCCCGCCCTCGCCGATGAAGCCGAGCGAGACGGAGGCGTCTATCCACAGGTCCCGCACGTCGACGACCCACCGGGTGCCGGTGAGCGACGGCACGAACCCGGCCATGCCGGTGAAGATGGGCGGCGTCGTCGTGAGCACCACGTCGTACTTGCGGCTGTTGAACAGCAGCCACAGCGTCGCGTGGAGGGCGAACGTGATGTAGTAGGCGAGGCGGGAGAGGACGCTCGGGTCGGACGTGGTCGGCTGCCAACTCCAGATTCGATTGACGTTTACTCCGTCGATGGTGCTCGACTCCGACCGGTACCACTGCTGGTCGAACTCGCCGTGCGGGAAGCTCGGCGGGGGTGCGAGTACCGTCCACCTCCCACCCGATGGCGTCGAGGTTCTTCGTCATATCAGTCATCCGAGAGGCGTGGCCGCTCGTGTCCGGGGGAAAGTGCTGGGAGACGACGACGATTCGTCTGTCCGACTCGCTCATCGTCGGCATTCCTCGTTGCCCGTCCGTTCCCGCGACGCGTTTCGACCCTGCCGCGCGCGCAGCGCCGAAGGCGGCATCCCCAGTTGCCTGCCGTGATTGTGACTCATCTACGGGGATATGCGATATGATTCCTGTTTGTTAATTCGCACCTACTTTGTTTTCCAGCTGACCAGGTGCGGGGTAGGGCCCTCGTTCCGGGGAAAACCCGGCGCGCTCCGGATTCTGGGTTTCGCGGTCGAACGCGGGCGGTCTCGGGAGTTGTTATCAGCTTTGGCCGTCGTTCAGTCCGGGTTTAGACTGATTAACTAACTGGCTAAAATTACAACTGACCGGAAACATGAGCGATACAGTTCCGTTCGGTAGGTTTCCGGAGGCTCCAGTCGAGCGACTGCTCGGGGGTGCCGACGAGTCGCGCGGACGACGCGGGAGGGTGAGTCGGTAGATGTCGGGGATAACGGACCGTCTCCGCAAGGCGTTCGCCAGGGTCAAGCAGACGCTGACGCCGGAAGGGACGCTCATGGAACGAGCGGTCACCGGCGGCATCTGGGCGACGGCGCTCAACGTCTCGGGCCGCATCTTTCAGCTCCTGACGGCGATTCTCCTCGCGCGACTCCTCACGCCGCGCGCGTTCGGTATCGTCGCCATCGGGATGCTCGTCATCATCGGGCTCGAACGGTTCTCGAAGCTCGGACTCGACGACGCCCTCATCTACAACCGCGACTCGAACGTGGACAGATACCTCGACACCGCGTGGGTGATGAACGCCACTCGTGGTGTTCTCCTCTCGGCCATCCTGTTCTTCAGCGCGCCCTACGTGGGGTCCTTCTACAACGAACCCATCGTGACGGAGATTCTCCCGGTGATGGCCATCGGACCGCTCGTCCTCGGCCTGCGGAACCCGGGCATCCTCTACTTCAGAAAGGACCTGGTCTTCCACAAGGAGTTCGTCTACGACGTGAGCGGCGAGGCGGCGTACTTCCTCGCCGCACTCGCGTACGCGCTCTGGAGTCCGACGGCGTGGGCGCTCGTCGTCGGCTACCTCTCGCGGAACGTGGTCCGGACGTTCCTGTCGTACGTCCTCCACGGCTACCGGCCGTGGCCGCGGTTCGACCTCGAGTTGGCGCGCGAGATGTTCGACTACGGCAAGTGGATAACCGGCGGCAGCATCGCGAACTACATCCGCAACGAGGGCGACGACCACTTCGTCGGCTGGCTGCTGGCGTCGAGTTCGCTCGGCTTCTACCAGATGGCCTACCGCCTGTCGAACGCGCCCGCGACGGAGGTCACGCACGTCATCTCCTCGGTGTCGTTCCCGGCGTACTCGGAGGTGCAGGACGACCTGCAGAAGCTCAGAACCGCGTTCTACAAGACCGTCCGCATCTCCGCGTTCCTCGCCGCGCCGATGGCCGTCGGCATCGCCATGGTCGCGCCGACGTTCGTGAAGGCCGTCCTCGGCGAGCAGTGGATGCCGATGGTCGTCCCGATGCAGGTGCTCGCCGGCTACGGGATGATACGCGGCTTCGTCTCCTCGTACGGATCCGTCTGGCGCGCCACCGGCCACCCCGACTACCTCGTCAAACTCCAACTCGTCAGCATCGTCCTCATGGCGATTCCCCTGTACCCCGCGACGGTGGAGTACGGCCTCACCGGCACCGCGCTGGTCATCACGCTCGTGTACGCGTTCATCATGTTCCCGATAGACACGTACCTCGCTGCGAGCGCCGCGGACGCGGACTTCAAGCGGTTGCTGCTGGAGTTCGCCTACCCGCTCCCGGCGGCGGCGCTCATGGGCGTCACCGTCTTCTGGACGCGGAACGCCGTCTCTGACCTCCCGGCGTACCTGTCGCTCCTCGTCCTCGTCGTCGTCGGCGTCGCGACGTACGCGACGGCCGTCGTGGCCCTCGACTCCCGCATCAACTGGAACATCCTGCACGACATCAAAGACATCCGCGACATGCTCTGACCACCGCTCTCACGAATCCATGACAGTAGCAATATTCAAACCGACCGAGCCGAATTCCCACGCGAGACAAACGTGAGCACAGCACAGATACTCGATGCATCCCGAAACCATGTCTGACGGCGACGACGAGACGAAGCGTGCGGTGGCCGCCTGCGACGGGTCCGGCGGGTACCACGCCGGGACGCGCCAGCGACAGCAGTGGTCGGACGGGGCGGACAGACTCAGAATCTTCGCCGTCGCGCAGACGGCGGCGATGGTCCTGATAGCCGCCGTCCTCTTCGTCCTCGAGATGTGGACGCCGGAGCTCTACTTCGTCATCTCGTTCCTGGGACTGCTCGTCCTCCGCATCGTCTTGGCCCCGACCGACCGCATCCCGACGTGGTGGTCCCGACTCAACTGGGTCGTGCGCGCCGGCTTCGTCGTCTTCGGCTACCTCGTCCTCCAGCAGTTGCCGGAACTGCTGCCCTGACTCCGTCGAGACGAGCGGTCACCGACGCCGACGCCGTCGCTCGCCGCCGAAACTGAGGCGACTGCGCCGGACGAACCGAAAAAGGAAGCGGGGCGGCGACGACTCAGGACTCGTTGTACCAGACGTCGACGTGCGCGTCCGGTTCGTAGGACTTCCCGACGATGTCGAGTCGCCCGTCGCCGGTCATGTCCACGAGTTTCGCCTCGTGCGTCTCGACGCCCCTGGCGACGACGTGTTCTTCGAACTCCCCGCCGCCGAGGTTCTCGAAGACGTAGTGCGTGGGGTCGTCGTTCTCGCCGGCGCCCATCTCGGCGACGTAGATGTCCGGCCGGCCGTTGCCGTCGAGGTCAGCCACCTGCAGCGAGTGCGGACAGTAGAGGTCGTCTCGCAGCGTGTGCTGCTCCCAGTTCGGCGGGTCGAACCACGCGACGCGTCCCGGGTGGTCGCCGAGGAGGGGGGAGTCGCCCTCGGCGAATATCACCTCGAGTTCGCCGTCGTCGTCGAGGTCCGCGACGGCCACGCGCGTCCAGTCCCACCCGGAGACGATGGTCTCGCGTTCCCACCCGTCGTCGCCCTGTCGGTAGACGTGCGTGCCCGCGATGAGTTCGTTCTCGCCGTCACCGTCGACGTCGACTATCTCCAGTCCTTCGAGGTTGACGCCGGAGTCGACGACGTGCTTCGTCTCGTCGGGCCACGGCGTCCGCCGCGGGTCGTCGGGGACGTCGTAGTAGAACACCGTCTCGCTCTCCTGTGAGACGCCCACCAGTTCGGGGTCGCCGTCGTTGTCCACGTCGCCGAACGCCAGGTCGTGGTACTTCTCGAAGTCGTCACGGAGGAGGCGCTTGGTCCACTGTTCGCGGGGGTCGTCCGGTCGTTCGAACCAGAAGATGCCGCCGAAGCCGATGCCCTGCCCGACGACGACGTCCTCGGACCCGTCGCCGTCGAAGTCCACGAGCGTACTGCCGAGGAGGCGGAGTTCGGTCTCGTCGGTCATCACGTGCCGGTCCCAGGTGCCGTTCTCGTACCAGAACAGGTCGCGTTCGAACCGCTTGAACAGGTTCCCCGGGAGGGACGAGCGCTCGACCGTCAGTCCCGGTATCGGCGTCGAGACGTTCGTCGACCCCATCCCCCCGACGACGAGGTCCGGAAGCCCGTTCCCCGTCAGGTCCGTCGGGTGCAGATGAACAGTCGACCGCTCGGCGGGTCCGGGTCGATGACCTTGTGTCGGAACCGGTACTTGTCGTCGGTCCCGTCGGCGTCTCCGAGAGTCGTCGCGCCCCCGGGGCCGCCGGACGCCGTCCGCGACTCGTCGCTACTCATCGCCGCCCCCCGCCCGAGTCGGTGCCCGCGCGGCCGCGGCGTCTCCTCGGTTCGCCCCGTCGGCGGACGCTGGCACTCTCGATGCGATGGATTGGTCTGGTCGCATTGGTCGATACTCGTCGAACCGAGCCTTTGTTATGCAGAAGGTGACGCTCGCCGTGATGGTTCTGGCGGCGGCGACCACCTCTGTAGCGCCCCCGTCTGTCGTCGCCGACGCACCGCCCGTTCGAGTCGGCTCTCCTGACTCTTCGGGTGCGAGTGAACGTCAGGACGAACGCTATCTCTCCCAGTTAACGTCATCTTAACGTCGTTTTGCACCTTCTCTCGGCTGGCCCCCGTGGGGAACCGATTCACGAGCGTTCCGAGTCGCGTCGAAAACAGATTCGGCCGACCGCCGCGCACCCACCGGCCACCGACGGCCCGGGCGTCGGTGGTGCCGTGTCGCTCCGTGCGTCGGGTCAGACCATGTTCTTCGTGTTGACCGTCTCCCACACCGACCGTCCTTCGTCCGTGATGCCGTAGACGCGGCCCTTCTTCCGGTCTTCGGAGACGAGGAGTTCGACGTGCGACCGTTCCCGGAGTTGCTGTAAGGCGCGCGAGACGTGCGTTATCGAACTGTTCGAGTCCGACGCGATACGAGACGGCGTCGCCGGACTCTCGATGAGACGTTCGAGGACGAGCACGCGGTACCGCGAACTGATGATGTACCCCACCTCGTCCCACCGACTCTTTCCGACGCTCATCGGTGCCCCCCCTCGACCCGAACGACTGACCGAATACGACGACCGTCGATACACGCGTCCGTACGACGCCGTCCCGAACGGCGTCGGCGTGGCGGACGAGTCGCCCCCACGCGACTCTTCCCGACTTGCCCGGTCCGATGCTCTGCCATTTTTGCCATCATAACCGAATTAGGGCTTCGTTAAATAAGATTTTCGCATAAATTTTGGTTATTCTGAGACAATCATAAAAACCTGAACGAATGAGATTGGGATTACGACTTCAGATTCAAAACAAATGCTCTCACGCCGCTAGATTGTTTCAAACGGTCTCATAACTCTTCGATTCTCCCCGCCTGAATCTGGTCGTCTCGACGGAGACGAACCACCGCGCGTCGCCGCCGGGGGAAGCAGTCTCTGTTCGCCACTCGCGCGGAGTCGTCGCCGCGTCCGCCGGGTCGGCGCGGCGTCATCCCCTCAGCAACAGTGCGGCCGCGACGAGAAGGCAGACGACCGAAGCCCCCGAACGCGTGCGCGTAGGTGCCGTAGGTGACGACGACGCGACGTACGCCGGGCCGAGCGCGTTCGCGGCGAGAAAGAGGGCGCGCGCCGCCCCGAGGTCCGCGCCCATCCCGTCCGTTGGGGCGTCGTCCATGATGATGGCGTCCGCGAGGGGAAAGCCCGTCTTGTACCCGGCCGCCATCGCGACGGTGGCGGCGAGGAGCGCGATTCTGGACGTGGCGAGGACGAGTCCCGTCAGGGCGGCGGCCCCGAGCAGGAGGCCGGCGACGGCGATACCGCGACGAGAGTACCGGTCGCCGAGGCCGCCCGCGAGGGGCTTGATGCCGAGGCCGACGACGAAGACGACGGCGAACGTCGCACTCGCCAACCCGTCCGAGAACCCCCGCGCCTGCGCGAGGTAGGTCGGAAAGAAGTTGATGAAGCCGCCGACCATGAAGTAGAACAGCGAGAACGCGACGAGCGTCTCCCGTTGATCGGAACTGGCGACGAGGCGGCGGACCGTCCCGACGGCGTCGAGGGAGGGCGACCCCACGCGGAACCCCTCGCGCGTCCAGACGGCGTAGAGGACGGTCACGACGGCGAGTGCGACTGCCACGGGGAGGAACGGCGTCCGCCACGTCGCGTAGGTGAGTGCGAGGACGGCGACGCCGGAGGAGACCAGACCGCCCACGTCCGTGCCGGCGGCGTAGATGCCAAGTGCGCGGCCGCGCCGCGCGGTGAACAGGTCCGAGAGGAGGGCGCGCGACGGGATGGCGAACAGGCCCTTCCCGAGTCCGACGACGACGGCGGCGACGAGGAACGTGGCGAGACTGGTGGCGACGCCG
This sequence comes from Halogeometricum sp. CBA1124, assembly GCF_009741955.1. Classification (NCBI taxonomy): domain Archaea; kingdom Methanobacteriati; phylum Methanobacteriota; class Halobacteria; order Halobacteriales; family Haloferacaceae; genus Halogeometricum; species Halogeometricum sp. CBA1124. Next base: position 39,771 of record NZ_WPCD01000011.1, read on the forward strand.
AACAGGAGGAAGCCGACGACGAGTACCGCCAGTCCGGGGACGACGAGCGTCGTCCGGTTCCAGTTGTCGGAGTACTCGCCGCCGGGATACTGCGTCACCGCGTAGACGCCCTGAAACGACGCGAGCGCCAGTCCCGCCGTCGCCTCGGTGATGCCGAGGTCCTCGATGATGGTCGGGAGCAACGGCGAGAGCAGAAAGCGCCCCGTCTGGAGGACGGCCCACCCGAGCGAGACGGCCAGCAGCATCCGCGTCGCGTACGTTCCCGCCTCGCCCGTCGTCGCCGTCCTCTCTGTCACGCCCGGGACTCCGAGGCGAGGCACCACGTCGCTTCTGATTCCGGAAACCGCTCGCGGGCGGCGGCCACGGGCCCGTCGTCACTCGCCGAGCGCAGTCCCGCGCTACAGGTTCGACGCGCCGGCCCCGCCGTCGATGGGGAGGGCGGCACCGTTGATGTACTCCGACTGTGGCGAGGAGAGGAAGGCGACGGTCCGGCCGAGGTCCATCGGGTCGCCGACGTGACCGACGGGGATGCCCTGCGCCCAGTCGTCGAGTCCGGCCTGATAGTCGTCGTACTCGCCGCGTTCGACCCCCTGTTCGACGAGTTCCTCGATGCGCGGCGTCTCGTGCGACCCGGGGAGGACGGTGTTCGCCCGCACCTCGGGTGCGAGTTCCTTCGACAGCGTCTTCTCCAGACCGACGACGCTCATCCGCACGGCGTCGAGAGGACGAGGCCGTCGATGGCCTCCTTGACGCTCCGGGAGGTGATGTTGACGATGGTGCCGCCGTCGCCCGCCCGCAGGTGGTCCGCCGCCTCGCGGACGGCCCGGACGACGCTCATCACGAGGAGGTCGTACGCCTCGTACCAGTCCTCGTCGGTCGTCTCCATGAACGGGGCCGACGGCGGCCCGCCCGCGGAGGTGACGAGGTGGTCGAGGCCGCCGAACTCCTCGACGGGTCGTTCGACCATCGCCGCGACGTCGTCCGCGTCGGTCAGGTCGCCCGCGTGTCCGACCACCGTCGCGCCGTCCGCCGCGTCGGCCTGTACCTCCGCGACGGCCGATTCGAGTCGGTCCTCGTCCCGCCCGTTCATCACCACGTTCGCGCCCTCCGCCGCGAGGGCGCGCGCCGATGCCTTTCCGAGACCGCTACTCGACGCCGTCACGAGTGCCGCGTTACCTGCGATTCCGAGGTCCATGTGACACAATGCGGGCGTCTGCCTCAAAATGCTACTCGTGGCGGTCGATTTCGGTGCCGTCCTCCCGAACGCCCCCGCCCGCTCGGTTCGAACTTCACTCGGAATATGGTAAAATATCGGCGCGAGACGGCCAGAGACGCCCGTACCGGGACGTTAATACGCTGTTAACGAGTGGTACGGTGTGAAAACCAATGTCGTCCGGCGACGATGGCGAGACGATGGCGGACGAACTGACCGACGACCTGAAGGCGGAGGTGTGGAGTCTGTTCGAGTCGGGCGTCCTGTCCGAAGAGGTGGTGCGGGACCTCCTCGGCGACCGGTCGTTCGAACGGCGGGCGGCCGACAGGCGCGCGCCGCAGGACCTGTTCTGGGGCGACGCCAACCAGTTCTTCGCCTGGTGACCCGCGCCGGCGGACTCGACGGCCTTCCCACCTGCGCGTGTCTTTACGCACGCTCTGGTCCAAGTACCCGATATAGCGCTATCGTTCCCGGCACGGCACTCGCCAGCTACAAGGCTTTTGACTGACTAGCCAGTCAGTACGAACAGTGACCGATTTCTCGGAGGGAGCCCATGAGCTCTGACGCCGCCGCCGACATCATGGACGGGACGCACAGTGCCCTTCGTACGCACGGCTACGCGGGGCTGACCATGCAGGATATCGCCGACGAAGCGGGCCTGAGCACGGCGGCGCTTCACTACCACTTCGACTGTAAACACGACCTGCTGGTGGCGTTTCTCGACCGCCTGTTCGAACAGTTCGAGGCGCGCATCGCCGAACTGGACGGCGACGACGCCGCGGAGCGACTGCTGTCGCTGGTCGAGACGGTGCTGCTCCCGCCGACGGACGACGACCCTCACGAGTTCCGGACGGCGCTCCTCGAAATCGAGGCGCAGGCCCCCTACGACGACGCGTTCCGCGCGCGCCTCGAACGGTTCGACGAGACGTTCACCGCTCGCGTTCGCTCGATACTCGAAACGGGCGTCGAGGAGGGGACGTTCGCCGCGGACGTCGACCCCGACGAGGTGGCGTCGTTCGTCGTCACCTACGTTCGGGGCGCCCGGACGCAGAACGTCGCCGTCGGAACGCCCCTCGACGACTCGCTGGCCGCGTTCCGCGACTACGTCGAGGGGACCCTGCTGGCCGATGACGGAGGGGCGGGCGAGTGAGCCTCCGCGACCGGTTGGACGGCGTCTTCAAGAGTCGCGACGAGTTCGACCTCACGTCGGGCGACATCGCGAAACCGCTGTTCTATCTGTCTCTCCCCATCGTCGTCACGAACCTCCTGCAGACGGCGTACAACCTCGCGGACACGTTCTGGCTCGGCCAGTTCAGCACGAACGCGCTGGCGGCCATCAGTTTCGCGTTCCCGATGGTGTTCCTCCTCATCGCCCTCGGCATGGGACTGTCCGTCGCGGGCAGCGTCCTCGTCGCCCAGCACACGGGTGCGGGCGAGGAGAAGAAGGCCGAGTACGCCGCGTCGCAGACGGTGACGTTCTCGCTCGTCGGGTCGGTGTTCCTCGGCCTGTTCGGCTACGTCATCGTCGGCCCCCTCCTGCAGGTGTTCGGCGCGTCCGCCGACGTGCTCCCCCTCGCGCGCGGGTACATGCAGATCATCTCGCTCGGCCTGCCGTTCATGTTCGGCTTCCTCGTCTTCATCGCCCTCATGCGGGGGTACGGCGACACCATCACGCCGATGCTCGTCATGTTCGGGTCCGTCGTCCTCAACATCGCCTTAGACCCCATCCTCATCTTCGGATTCGAGGGCAACCCTCTGTTCGGGATGCTCGGTCTCGGGGGACTCCAGACCCAACTGCTCGCCGCCACGGGCTACGCCGGGTCCGGTATCGCCGGTGCGGCCGTCGCCACCGTCTTCTCCCGGTCGCTCGCACTCGTCGTCGGCCTGGCAATCATGTTCCGAGGGACCCGCGGCGTCGAGATTCACCTCTCGCAGATGCGCCCGGACTTCGGCTACCTCCGCCGACTGCTCAACATCGGCGTCCCCGCCTCCGTCGAGGTGACGGGCCGCGCCCTCTCGGTGAACCTGCTGCTCATCGTCGTCGGGATGTTCCCGACCACCGTCGTCGCCGCCTACGGCATCGGCGTGCGCGTGTTCTCCGTCATCTTCCTCCCCGCCATCGCCGTCGCGCGCGGCGTCGAGACGATGACGGGGCAGAACATCGGCGCGGGGAAGGAGGGGCGCGCCGCGAAGGCCGCCAACATCGCGGCGATAGCGATGTTCGCCATCCTCTCGCTCGCGGGCGTCGTCGCGTTCGTCGCCGCCGAGCCGATAATCGCGATATTCACCGACGACGCGAGGTGATTCGCGTCGGCGCGGACTTCCTCTACTGGGTCGCGCCGTCGTTCGGCTTCATCGGCATCATGCGCTCGTACACCGGGAGTTTCCGCGGCGCGGGCGAGACGCTGACGGCGGCGGCCATCGCGGTGACGATGCTCGGACTCATCCGCCTCCCGTTCGCGTACTTCGCCTCGCAGTCGTTCGGCTACGGGTCGACCGGCATCTGGATGGCGTTCACCGTCTCGAACGTCGCCGGCGCGGCCATCGCCTACGCGTGGTACCGACGCGGGACGTGGCGCGAGGGGTCCCTCGCGCGGACGACGCCCGCGGACGACTGACGGCCCCAATCCGCTGTGTTTGACGAGGACGGGCGCTCAGTAGGTCTCGACTTCGACACCGAGCGTTCGGAAGTCCCGAACGTGCTCGTGAGAACCGGTTCGTCGAGAACGTCAGCGACGGCTGCTACCATTGGGTCGATAGTGTCGATGCCGCTGTCACCCCCCGCCTCTCGGTCCGCGCCGGCCAGTAGGTTTCCTGCTCGTCGGGCGAGTTCGCGGTCGAGGTCCACGACAGGGTACATCCGCATCGCATTCTCGAACTGTCGTCTCTCGTCGTCGTCGCCGTACATCCGAACGCCGTACGAGAGCTCGGTTACGACGGGTGACGGAACACGTTGGACGACGTTCGCGTCCGCGAGTGCCGTTCCTTTCCGATGCGCGTCGTCCCGGCCACGAAACAGGTGGACGAGATACGACGTGTCGAGAATCACTCGAATCGCTCCGCGAGGTCGTTCTTCTCTTCGACCGCACGCTCGCGTTTTTTCTCTAGCTGGGCTTCGATGGAATCCGCTGTTTCGTCGGACAGGATACCCGACACTTCGTCAGGGTCGGGACCGCCGATGAGTCGTCGGAGCGTCTCCTCCATCGTTTCGTCGTCCCGTTTGTGTGACTTGACGTACTCGTGGAACTCCGGGGACACCCGGAACGATTTACTCATGCCGTATATTCAGATATACGCGTCCAAGAAGGTTACGCGCGGTTACGCGGTCTCGTCGCGCGCCTCGAACCCCGCCGTCCCGTCCTCGAACGTCAGTTCCCACCGCTCGCCCACGCGCACGTCCTCGTCCTCGCCGCGCTCTATCTCCCGCGCCAGCGCCTCCGAGACGCGGAGTTTCCCGAGGTGTGAGGTGTCGCGAACCCACGCGATTCGGACCGTCTCGGGGTCGTACGGCCCGGCCGTCGTGCAGGCGGCGGCCAGCGCCAGTTCCTCGGTTGGGAGCGCAACCGGAATCGCGTCGCGCGACAGCGATCCGCTGGTGAGGGCGTTCGCGTACATCTGGTCGAGGTCCAGCGACTCGGCGACGCCGACGGTGGTGAGGTCCGCCAGTCCGATGCCGTGGCCGTTGCCGTGCGTCTCCTCGGTGAGTCCGAGCGCGACGATGCGGTCGATTCGAGGGGTCTCGGGGTCGTCGCTCCCGAGGACGCCGTACCGCCCGACGACGTTCGTGTCCATCCCCGTCCCCGAGACGTCCTTGCCGAGTCGCTCGACGACCAGCACGTCGAGGTCCGAGACGGGGAGCGTCGCCATCGCCGCCCTGGCGTCGTCGAGCAGTTCCGCCTCCGCGCCCGGCAGGTCGGCGGCCGGCACGCCCGCGACGCGCGCCGTCTCCTCCGCGAAGTTCTCGACGACGGCGACGCCGCCGAGGAACGCGGCCGGCGACGCCGCGCGAATCGTCTCCATCGTCTCGACGATGGCCGGGACGTACCCCTCCTCGGCCGCCCGCGCGTGGACGGCGGCGGCCCCGGGTCGCTTCCCGAGGCCGATGGCGGTCATCTTGCAGAGGCCGCTCTCGACGTCCCCAGTGAAGTTCGTGTGCGGTTTCCGCGATTGACGACGAGGAAGGCGTCCGCCTCCGCGACGGCCGTCGCGAGGTGGGCGTCCGGGCCGCCGTCGCGTTCGAGCACGACCGTCTCCATCCGGGCGTCTATCGGACAGCCGAGGCTCTCCTCGTTCAGCCCGAGCGCGTCCAGCGTCCGTCGCTGGCCCGCGGCCGACGCGCCGCCGTGACTCCCCATCGCGGGGACGACGAACGGGTCGAACCCGCGTTCGCGGAGGACGGCGACCACGGCGGACGCGACGGGGACCACGTCGTGATTCCCCGACTGCCGAGGCCCACCGCGACGGACGCGCCGGCGTCGAGTTCGCGGTCGGAGAGGAGGCGTTCGACGGCGTCGCGGGCCGCGGCGGGCACGTCCGCGACGCGTTCGGTGTCGGGCGTCTGCCGGACCGTGGCGAACGTCGGGAACGACACGTCGTCGACTAGCTCGTCGACCGTGTCGATGTCCGGAAACTCCATGCGAGGCGTCTCGGCGCGCCCGGACGTAAATCGGGGGGACCGTCCCGCCGTCGGGTCACTCCTCGGCGGACGGTTCGGTGAGGACGACGGCGTCGCCTGGCGAGAGTCTGGTCGTCCGGTCGCGCCGGCGCCGTTCACGCGACAGACGAGGTCGTCAGACACCGACTCGGGGTCGAACGCGTCGAACTCGGCCGCCAGCCCCCGAATCACGTCGTCGACGGTCGAACGGCGTTCGACGACGCGCGTGAGCGACTGCTCGCCCACCGCGTCGGCGATATCGCCGTAACACCGGATGGTGACCTCCACGGACGCGGAATCGACTGGCGGACGCAATGAACGTTACGGAGCCACGGACGTCGGGCGACTCGTGTCTCGGTCCCGAAGGGTTCGGCGAGTAAAACGCCCGCGTTCGAGGGCATTCGCTCCGGGATTCTGTGGGCCTTTGTACGTCGAGTCCCTAGTCGACGCGATGAGCGAGACGCCCCCCGACGGCGCTCCCCACCCGGGCCGAGTGGCGGACGTGTTCGAGGTGTACGAGGTCGAGACGACGGCCGAGGCGGTGCGCTACTACGGCCGCCCGCGTTCGGACCGCGAGTCGGTCGTCCGTGCCCTCGCGCCCGCGTTCCGCGACCGGGGGTACACCGTCTCGCTGGAACGCGAACTGGGGGAGGACGTCCTCGTCGCGCGCGAACGGTCGGTCGGCGTCGACGGCTTCCCGACGACGAACGTCGTCCTCTTCCTCGCCACCGTCGCGACGACGCTGTTCGCGGGGTCGCAGTGGTACGGCATCGACGCCCTCTCGAACCCCACGCGCGTCCTCGAGGCGTGGCCGTTCACCGTCGCCGTCCTCGGCGTCCTCGGCGTCCACGAACTCGGCCACTACGTCGCCAGTCGCCACCACGACGTGCAGGCGTCGCTGCCGTACTTCGTCCCCATCCCGACGCTCCTCGGGACGATGGGCGCGGTCATCCGCATGAACGACACGCTCCCCGACCGGAAGTCGCTGTTCGACATCGGCGTCGCCGGTCCGCTGGCGGGCCTCGCCGCCACGCTGGTCGTGACGGCCGTCGGCGTCTCTCTCCCGCCGGTCGAAGTCGGCGCGTTCCCCGTCCGGTTGGGCTACCCTCCGCTCATCCAACTGGTCGCGGCCGCACTCGGCGAACCGCTCACCTACGCCGACGCGTCGCTGATGGCGAACCCCGTCGTCGTCGGCGGGTGGGTGGGCGCGTTCGTCACGTTCCTCAACCTCCTCCCGGTCGGTCAACTCGACGGCGGCCACATCGTCCGCGCCATGTTCGGCCGCGCGCACGCGACGATTCAACGTCTCGTCCCCGTCGTCCTGTTCGGCCTCGCCGCGTCCCTGTACGCCTTCGGCGACGGCGAATCGGTGAGCCTCTGGGTCGTCTGGGGCTTCCTGACGCTGCTGTTCGCGCGCATGGGGAGCGCGGAACCGCTGGACGACTCCGCGCTCGGCGTCTCGCGTCTCCTCGTCGGCGGGGTGACGCTCCTCCTCGGCGTCCTCTCGTTCACGCCGGTTTCGCTGGTGTTGGCGTAGTTCGGTCTCGAGGAGGTACATCCGCCGAAATTCCCGGAGGTGTACGTCCGATCGACCGTATAACCGTTCCAGCCGACCCGTCCACGAGGGCGGACGGGATGCTGAACGCACGTTCGAGTGGCTGAGAGACCGCAA
>NZ_WPCD01000012.1:0-45605 GCF_009741955.1 Halogeometricum sp. CBA1124
GATGTCGAGGCGGTCGATGTCGGAGTCGAACTCCTCCTCGTCGAAGTTCTCGGTGCCGGCGTCCGGGCGCGGTGCCTCCCCCTCGGCGTCGCCGGCGACCGAGGGCGCGCCCTTCATCGCGGCGGCGAAGTCCTCGGGGAACGGGTCGGTGGCCGTCTTCGCTCCGCCCCGGCCGGCGAGCGCTTCGGGCCGTCGCGCACGCCGCCGAACGGGTCCGCGCCGGCGTCCTCAGAGTCCGAGTCCGAGTCCGCGGACGCGCGTCATCGTCGAAGCCGAACGCGGCCTCGAAGCCGTCACCGGATGACGCCGGAGACTCCGGCGGTGTCTCGTCCGTCGTCGTCGGGTCCGCGGTGGCGTCGCCCGAGACGCGCGTCCTCGGAGGCGTCTGCCGGTGTGTCGCGCGGGTCGCGCGTCGATGGGTCGTCCGACGCCGTCGTCCCCCGGCCCTCCGCGTCGCCAGGTTTCGCGTCGCCGGGGTCCGCGTCGTCGTCCGCGGGTGCGTCGTCGGCCTCGTCGCCGCGCGACGCCTCCTCGTCCGCGAACGCGCGTTCGAACCAGTCGTCGTCGCTCACGCGCCGTCCCTCCGCGAGGCGTCGGCGAGTCGGGCGGCGCGAGAACGCGAAGCGGTCGATTCCATCGCAGTCGTCGGTACGTGGTGGTCAGGTGCTATGAATGTTGCCGTGGCGAGGACGCCGCGCGACCGGCGAGCGAATCGGGTGACGGTGGGCTTTTGCCGGGTGAGAGTCAACCGGAGAGACGAGCATGCAGGTGGCCATCGTCGCACAACGGGGGAACAGTCGGGCCGCGTACCTGTCCGACGACCTCCGCGAGCGACTCCGCGAGGCGGGTGTGGAGGTCCGGATCGACGCGAAGACGGCGGCGGAACTCGGCGTCGAGGGCCACCCGGTCGAGACGTTCGCGACGGCGGACCTCGTGGTGAGTATCGGCGGCGACGGCACGTTCCTGTTCGCCGCACGCGGGGCGGGCGGGACGCCCATCATCGGCGTCAACCTCGGCGAAGTCGGCTTCCTGAACGCCGTGGGTCCCGAGGACGCCGTCGAGGCGGTGATGGCCGAAGTCGAGCGCTTCCGCGACGGCGAGTCGCTCACGCACCGCGAGGTGCCGCGCATCGCCGCCCGGACCGACGGCTGGACCGGCCACCCGGCGATGAACGAAATCGTCGTGCAGGGGCCGAGACGCGGCCACGGCGGCGGCGTCGGCGTGGAAGTCCGCGTCGACGGGTCGCTCTACACCGGCGGCCACGCCGACGGCGTCCTCGTGGCGACGCCGACGGGAAGCACCGCGTACAACCTGAGCGAACGCGGACCGCTCGTCCATCCGAGCGTCGAGGGCCTCGTCGTCAACGAGATGGTGCCGGACAGCGGGATGCCGCCGCTGGTCGTCGCGCCGGACTCCGAGGTGAGCATCACCGTGACGGACGCCGAGGAGGCCGTCGTCGTCAGCGACGGGCGGCACCGACAGTACGTCACGCCGCCGACCGAGGTGACGATAGCGACGACGGACGACCCCGTCCGACTCGCCGGACCGTCGTCTGACTTCTTCGAGGCGCTCGGAAAACTCGACTGACGCGCGGTCCGCCGGCCGACGCTCGGTCCACGGACTGGGCTCAGTCCGCCGACTCGCTCTCCTCGACCGCTTCGGTTCCCGGGTCGGGTCGCGCCGCCGCGGGCGCGGTCTGCCAGTCGATGTCGACGACGCCCTCGGGCGTGCCGCGGAGGCCGCGACGAGCGACCACCTCGAACGTCCGGTCGGCCGCCGCCGGCGTGAACAGGGAGGCGACACAGAGGCCGGCGACGTCGGCGCGGGGGATGCTCCCGGAGACGGTGTCGCCGCCCTCGCCGACGACGACGTCACCCGTCGCGTCGGCGTTCGTCAGCCCGCCGGGGCGGAGAATCGTGTAGGTGAGTCCCGACTCCCTGAGATGCGTCTCCGCGCGCGCCTTCGCCGGGAGGACGCCGAGTCCGCGGAACAGGAGGCGGAGGCCGAGTTGCATCCCCGGGGCGGAGTCGCCGACGCCGAGCGAGGAGACGAGGACGAAGTGGTCGACGCCGGCCGCGGCGGCGGCGTCGACGAGGTTCTTCGTCCCCTCGCCGTCGGCGAAGTCCGACGTGAGCGTGCCGATGCCGGGCGATGAACCGAGCGTACAGACGACGGCGTCGACGGCGTCGACGGCGCGGGCGGCGTCGTCGGGCGTCAGCACGTCGCCGACGACGACTTCGTCGGCACCGCGTTCGCGGAGCGACGACTCGCTGTCCGCGTCGCGCGTCATCGCGCGGACGACCACGTCGCCGTCGGCCGCCCGGAGGAGGTCCACGACGCGGCGGCCCGTCCCCCCCGTCGCGCCGGCGACCAGCACTCGCCCGCTCGTGATTGTCATGCGGTATCGTGGTGCCCGGACGTACATAACGATTCGTTCGGGGGACAAAATCTGCGGTCGCGAACGCAGCCGCGGGAGGGCGCCCACGGCATGCCGACAGGTGACAGACACCGTGCCGCGTGGACGCCGTCGCCCGCACCGTGGGAGTAGGTGGCACGGGCCGAAAAACTCGTCGGGGGTGCGCGCGCCGCGAACGACCGCTACTCCGCGCCCCAGTCGGCCGTCCGCTTGGGACGTTCGGAGATGGCCAGCACGTCCAGCGACTCCTCCTTCGAGCCGACCGCTTCGAGGGCGGCCGAGGCGGAGGCTTGCGTGGAGAAGTACGTTATCTCCTCTTCGACGCACAGTTCGAGGAGGTCACGGTTGCGCGACACCACGAGGTCGATCCGCCCCTCGCGGACGGCGGCGTCGCGTTCCTCGGTGTCCTCGAAGGACGCGATGTCGAAGTGCTCGGCGACGCCGTCGCGGAGGGCGGCGCCCTCCTCGGTGTCGGCGTCGGGGAACTCCTCGGCGGAGAGGTCGACGATGGCCGTGCCGCCCGCGGGAATCGGCTTGCCCGTGGCGTCCTGCGCCTTGTCGTAGGCCCTGCCGAACGACCGCGCGGTGCCCATCACCTCGCCCGTCGACTTCATCTCCGGGCCGAGGCGCGGGTCCGAACCCGGCAGGCGGTCGAACGGGAGGACCACCTCTTTCACCGAGGTGTGCTCGGGAATCTGCTCGGTTACGTCCAGCGATTCGAGCGTCTCGCCCGCCATCACCTTCGCGGCGAGTTTGGCGATGGGGACGCCCGTCGCCTTCGAGACGAACGGGACGGTGCGCGAGGAGCGCGGGTTCGCCTCCAGCACGTACACCTCGCCGTCTTTGACCGCCAACTGGACGTTCAGGAGACCCACCGTGTCGAGGGCGGTGGCGATGTCCTCGGTCACCTCGCGGACGCGGGCCATCGTCTCCTCGTCGAGGGCGCGCGGCGGAATCATGCAGGCGGAGTCGCCGGAGTGGACGCCGGCGCTCTCGACGTGTTCCATCACGCCGCCGATGAGGGCGCGGCGGCCGTCGCTGACGGCGTCCACGTCGAGTTCGACGGCGTCGTCGAGGAACTCGTCCACGAGGATGGGTTTGTCCGGCGAGACGCGGACGGCCTCCTCGATGTACGTCTTCAGTTCCTCGTCGGAGTGGACCACGTCCATCGCGCGGCCGCCGAGGACGTACGACGGGCGGACCAGCACCGGGTAGCCGATGTCGCGGGCGAGTTCGAGCGCTTCCTCCTCGCTCCGGGCGGACCCGCCTTCGGGTTGCAGGATGCCGAGTTCGTCCATCAGGAGGTTGAACCGGTCGCGGTCCTCCGCGAGGTCCATCGCGTCGACGGTCGTCCCGAGAACCTCGCAGTCGAGGCCGCGGCGCTGAATCTCCGATTCGAGGGGGTGGCCGATGTTGACCGACGTCTGCCCGCCGAACTGGACCATCACGCCGTCGGCGTCGACGGCCTCGACCACGTCCGCGACCTCTTCGGCCGTGATGGGCTCGAAGAACAGGCCGTCAGAGGTGTCGTAGTCCGTGGAGACGGTCTCGGGGTTGTTGTTGACCACGTGCGCGTCGATGCCCATCTCGCGCAGGGCGCGGACGGCGTGGACCGAGCAGTAGTCGAACTCAACGCCCTGGCCGATGCGGATGGGACCGCCGCCGACCACGACGACGCTCTCCACGTCGCGGTCGACGCGGAGTTCGCCGGCGGCGGCGTCGCCCTCGTAGGGACCGGAGAAGAACTCCGGCTTGCGCGAGGAGTAGTAGTACGGCGTCTGCGCGGCGAACTCGCCGGCGCAGGTGTCGACCTGTTTGTACGTGCGGCCGGGTACCTGCGTCTCGACGGTTCCCACGTCGCTGCCCGTCGCGGCGGCTATCTCGGTGTTCGTGTGCCCCGCGGTGGCGGCGGCGGTGAAGTCGCCCTCCTGCGCGGCGGCGACGGAGTCGGTGACGCGCTTGAACCGCTCGACGTACCACTCCTTCATCTCGGTCATCTCGACCACGTCGTCGACCGAGTAACCGCGCTCGAACGCCTCGAAGATGGCGTACGGGCGGTCGGGCGTCGGCGTCTCCAGATAGTCGGCTTCGAGTTCGTCGTCGGACACCTCCGCCCAGTCGGCGGCCGGGTCGTACTCGGTCGAACGAAGCGCCTTCAGGAGCGACTCCTCGAACGTCCGGCCGATGGACATCGCCTCGCCGGTGGACTTCATCGCCGTCGAGAGCTCGAAGTCCACCTCGTCGAACTTGTCTTTGGGCCACCGCGGAATCTTCGTCACCACGTAGTCGATTGCGGGCTCGAAGGCGGCGGTGGTCTCGCCGGTAATCTCGTTCTCTATCTCGTGGAGGCGCTTGCCGAGGGCCACCTTCGCCGTCACGCGGGCGATGGGGTACCCCGTCGCCTTCGACGCGAGGGCGGACGAACGGGAGACGCGGGGGTTCACCTCGACGACGCGGTACTCGCCGCCAGGGGTGCCGTCGTCGTGCCACGCGAACTGGATGTTACAGCCGCCCTGGATGCCGAGTTCGCGGATGACTTCCAACGCCGCGTCGCGCATCTCCTGGTGCCCCTCGTCCGGAATCACCTGCGACGGCGTGACGACCATCGACTCGCCGGTGTGGATACCCATCGGGTCGATGTTCTCCATGTTGCAGATGATGATGCAGGAGTCGTCGGCGTCGCGCATCACCTCGTACTCCAGTTCGACCCACCCCGAGATGGACTCGGTGATGAGCACCTCGCTGTTGCGCGAGAGGCGGAGGCCCTTGCGGACGCGTTCGACGAGTTCGTCCATCTCGTGGACGACGCCCGACCCCGACCCGCCGAGCGTGTACGTCGTCCGGGCGATGACGGGGAGGCCGCCCACCGCGTCGACGGCCGCCTCGACGCGTTCTTCGAGGTCCGCTTCCGTGACGTTGGCCACCTTCTCGTCCTCCTCCAGCGAGATGGTGGTCGACGCCGGCACCGGTTGGCCGATGTTCTCCATCCGCTTGCGGAACAGGTCGCGGTCCTCCGTCGCGTAGATGGTGTCCAGCGGCGTCCCCATGATGTCCACGTCGAACTCCTCCAAGATGCCCTGCTCTGCGAGTTCGGCCGTGACGTTCAGTCCCGTCTGCCCCCCGAGTCCGGCGATGACGCCGTCGGGCTCCTCCTTCCGAATCACCTCGGAGATGGCCTCGGGCGTGATGGGTTCGATGTAGACCTTGTCGGCCATCTCGGGGTCGGTCATGATGGTCGCCGGGTTCGAGTTGACGAGGACGACTCGTGCCCCCTCCTCCTGGAGCGCTCGACACGCCTGCGCGCCGGAGTAGTCGAACTCGGCCGCCTGTCCGATCTGTATCGGCCCGCTTCCGATGAGTAGAATTGTCCTGTTCTCGCTCCCGGTCGGAGAGCCAGTCGAGGTGTCCTCGTCGGTCATCGTGGTGTAGAAATCGGCACATCGTAATAAGCCCGGCGAATTTCTACGAGATACGAAATCGAGTTTCGAATTTCGTAGTGGCGGTCGGGAGTCGGCGAATCAGCGCGCTCGCGGCGTCAGCGGCGTCGCTCGACGGCGTGCGAGAGGACGACACCCGGACGGGCGTCGGGGTGACGAGGCGGGAGGCAGGACGGGACGACACCCGGACGGGCGTCGGGGTGACGAGGCGGGAGGCAGGACGGGACGAGACGGGACGGGCAGACCGAGACGGGACGGAGTAGACCGAGACGGGGTGGACGGAACGGACGAAAGAGAACGGATAACGGAACGTGCGCTACGCGTACACGTCGTCTTCGGAGAGGTCGCGCTCCGCTCGGTACTGTTCGACGAACTCGCTCACGTCGAAGTCGAGCATCTTCGTCTCGAAGTCGGAGACGGCCGAGTCGTCCTCGGCGTGGGAGACGGCGTGTTCCATCAGTTCGACGACGAGTTCGACGATTATCTCGTGGAGGCGGCGGGAGTCGAAGTCGGTCACCCAGACGATGCCCGCGCCGACGTCGCCGTCGTCGCTCACGTCCGCCGAGACGACCGCTCGGGGGAACTCCTCGAGGACGATGCCCATCAGGTGCGGGGTGCCGAACTCCGGCATGTCCTCGCTCGTCGTCTCGATGGCCTCGCGGAGGACGTCGACGAGGAACTCCGGCAGGAAGCGGTCCGGCGGGTGCACGTCCATCACCACCGCGTGCGTGTCGCCGCACGGACAGTCGAACTCGCGGAGGCCGAGGTCGAGGCTCCGAACGCGCTTCGTCTCCCCGCACGGGAGGTCGATTTCCTCGCCACGGCCGCCCGGGACGCGCGGTTGTGCCATGGGGGGTCGTTGTCGTCGCGGTGGGTTAAACGTCGCGTTCTCCGGAGGGGAGAGACGGCCGCTGGGCGACGGCAGGGGCGCGGTGCGCGCGGAAGGATGCGGGGTCGGGCCGTCGTCCGGGCCGGATTAGCTCCGCGAGGTGGTCCACAGCAGTGGACCGACGACGAGGAGGGCGATGCCGAGGAAGAGGTAGTGCGTGGGGACGAGTGACTGGGGCGTCAGGATGAAGATGACGCCGAACGCCATCGTGTTGAGGGCGAGGATTTTCGCCGATTTCAGCGGTAGTGCGCCGAGCGTCGCCAAGACGAAGACGAGCAACAGCGCCTGCCCAACGTTGTAGTTGAGCAGAAAGCTGTCGATGAGTTGTAGGGGGAGCATCCTTACCGCGAGTTTCGGCGCGAATCGAGTATTAAAGTTCCGTTCTCCTCGGCAGACTGAGCGACGGGTCGCCCGTCACCGACCCTGCGGCCCGGTGATGTCCATCGGGCGAATCCAGCCGTACCAGACGATGAACACCATCCCGCCGTAGCCGAGGATGAAGACGAGGCGGCCGACGCCGTTGTAGCCGAGTTCGCCCAGGAACCGCCGTACGAGCCCGGTGCCGGCGATTCCGACGAACAGGACGACCAGCAGGAGCAGTTTGTCGCGGGTGAGCGCGAACATACTCGACTCCCCGTCGCTCTCGACTGTCGTCTCGTCGTGGCCCATACTCACCGTCGGAACTACACGACCCTGAATCGCTCGGTTCGTGACCGACCGTCGCACGGTTGCACAACCACTTATACGCCGGCCGGCGACGAGGGGGATAGTGCAGCTCCGAACGCTCCCCGAGGACCACCGCGACGCCTGGCGCGCGATGGTGAACTACGCCTTCCGACCGGCGCAGGGGCCGGACTGGGAGGACCGAGACCGACCGTGGCCCGACCTGTTCACCGCGTTCGGCCTCTACGACGTTCCGCCGGACGGAGAGGCGGACGCGGAGGACCTCCGGACCGTCTGCGGGAGCTACGACTTCACCGCGAAGATTCGCGGCGACTGGCACCGCGCGGGCGGCGTCTCGGCCGTCGCCTCGCCGCCCGAACGCCGTCGGCAGGGGACCGTCGGCCGGATGCTCGACGCCCTCCTCGAACGCTGCCGCGAGGCGGGGACGGCGTTCTCGGTGCTCTGGCCGTTCGAGTACGCGTTCTACCGTCGGCTCGGCTGGGCCACCTGCAACGACTACGCGGAGGCGACGATACCGCCCGAGCAACTCGCCGCCGTCGCCCCCGACCCGGCGGGGTCGTTCCGACAGTTGGACGCAGAGACCGACCTGGCGGCCATCCGAACGGTCCACGAGGCGTGGGCGACCGAGTCGCTGGCGGTTCGCCGAACAGACGGCTGGTGGCGCGAGCGCGCGTTCCGCGGGTGGGAGAAAGACCCCTACGTCTACGGCTGGTTCGACGACGGAGGGACGCTCCGCGGCTACCTCGTCTACACGTTCGACGACGACGGCGACGACGGCCGCGACATGCGCGTCTGGGAGTGCGCGTCCGCCGACGACGCGGCGCGCGCGCACCTGCTCCGGTTCTGCCGTGACCACGACTCGCAGGTGGAGACGGTGACGTTCACGTCACTGCCGGCGTGGGCCCGACCCATCGACGAGTTGCCCGACCCGCGCGCGGCGACGCTCGAAGTGAAGCCGGGGCCGATGGTTCGCCTCGTGGACGTGGCGGACGCGCTCTCGGCGCTGTCGTACGACGCACGCGAGTCCGTCGTCCTCGCCGTCTCGGACGACCGGTGCGCGTGGAACGACGACACGTTCGAACTCCGCGTGGACGCCGCGGGCGCGCACGTGACCCGCGTCGAGGCGACGCCGGACGCGGAACTCGACGTCGGCGCGCTCTCGCAGTTGGCCGTCGGGGCGCGCACGCCCGCCGAACTCGAACGCGTCGGGGACCTGACGGTCGCCGATTCCCCGGTCCGGGAGACGCTCGCGGCGTTGTTCCCGCGCGAACGGACGTTCCTCCGGGAAGGGTTCTGACACGTGGCGAGCGCGTTCACGCTGACGTTGCTCTTAGGCGGTGCCATCCTCGGCGCGGGACTCGCCTTCCGCGGCGGCGAGTTGCTGGTGGAAGCGGCGGACAGCCTCGGCGCGTACTACGGCCTCCCACCGGTGGTGCAGGGCGCCGTCGTCGCCGCCGTGGGGTCGAGTTTTCCCGAACTGGCGAGCACGGTCATCGCCTCCGTGCGGTACGGCGCGTTCGAAATCGGCGTCGGTGCCGTCGTCGGGTCGGCCGTGTTCAACATCCTCGTCATCCCCGCCGTCTCCGCACTCGCCGGGGGCGGGTCGCTGGCGTCGAACCGCGACCTCGTGTTCAAGGAGGCGCAGTTCTACCTGCTGTCCGTCGCCGTCGTCTTCCTCGCGTTCACGCTCGCCGTCGTCTACGACCCGCGCGGGGGCGACTCCCTCACGGGGACCATCACGCCGGGCGTCGCCGTCTTCCCGGTGTTGCTGTACGGGCTCTACATCTTCATCCAGTACCACGACACGATGGACAATCGCCTCGCCTCGCCGTTCGGCGTGGACCCCGACGCGGTGAACGTCGAACGCGAGTGGGCCCGACTGATGCTCTCGCTCGTGGTCATCGTCGCCTCCGCGGAGTTGCTCGTCCGCGCCGCGGTGGGCTTCGGCGACGCCTTCGGCACCTCGGCGTTCCTCTGGGGTCTCACCGTCGTCGCCGCCGGGACGAGCCTCCCCGACACGTTCGTCAGCGTCGTCGCCGCGCGGCGGGGCAACGCCGACGTGAGCCTCGCGAACGTCCTCGGGAGCAACATCTTCGCGCTCCTCGTCGTCCTCCCGGTGGGCGTCCTCGCGGCGGGGCAGGCCGTCGTCTCGCTCCGCACCGTCGTCCCGATGATGGGCTTTCTCGTCGCCGCCTCCGTCGTCTTCTTCGCCGTCCTCCGTACGGAGATGCGCCTCACCCGCCGGGAGGCGTACCTGCTCGTCGCCGTCTACATCGGGTTCCTCGCGTGGTTGGTCGCCGAGAGCCTCGGCATCACGTCGTACGTCGGCTGACCGGCGGCGTCACCGCGGCGGGTCGCCGACGCCGTCGTCGTCCGGTGCGTCGTCGTCTGGTGCGTCGTCGTCCGGTGTGTCGTCCGGTGTATCGTGGCCGAACTCGTCGCGTTCGCCCCGCGAGTCGCCGCCGGCGTCGCCGGGGGTGTCGACGCCCCGGTGGTCGTCCCACCTGCGGAGCGTCGGCGACCGGTCGTCGACGTCGGCGACGAACCGCATCGACGCCGTCGTGGCCGCGAGTCCGACGCGGCCGCCGACGGGGATACCGAGCAGGAGTCCGACGACGCCGAGGTTGACGACGAACAGCGACATCGGCACGGAGACGAGGAGCGCGAAGAGGAGGTAGCCGACGGCGTACGACGCGTACGGGCCGCCCGAGAGCGCGAGGTCGTAGCTGGACCGAAGCGCGTCCGCGATGCCGGTCTCGCGGAGGACGACGAGGAACGGCGCGGCGTAGAACAGGTAGCCGAACACCGCGTACAGGACGAACAGCACCAGGACGACGGGGAGGAAGGCGGAAGACCCGTCGACGGTGCCGAACCCGCCGGTCACGAGGACGACGCCGGCGGTGACGAGCGACGGAACGCCCGTCCAGACGGCCATCGGAGCGAGGTGCGCGCGGGCGTCGCCGACGAAGTCGTACTCGGCCGCGCCGGCGTCGAGGAGTCGGCGGAGGCTCCCGAGGTAGCCGCCGAGGAGGAACGCCGACGTGACGAAGGCGGCGGCGACGACGCCCAGCGACGCCGCGAGGCCGACGTGGGCGTCCGATTGCGGGGTGTTGACGAACTGCCAGACCCCCGACGACGGGGAGGGAAAACTGACCAGCGTCACCCCGACGTGGAAGCCGTCGAGACCGAGGACGCCGAGTATCTTGTCGACGGAGAACAGCGAGAGGACGACGGGGACGAACGCCAGCCACAGGCGTCGCCGGAGCGTCGCCACCCGTCGGCGATGCGGTCGGTGAACGGAACGGAGGGCGCCACGTTCGAACCGTCGCGGCGCGAGAAATATAGGTTTCGTGTCGTTTGTGGGCGAGGGAACCGCCGCTCGCCCGGTCCTGCGTTCGTCTACCGCGCTCAGTCTCGCAGTTCGTACCCCATCTCGCGGAGGAGGCCGCCGACGCGCCCCGAGTGGTCGCCCTGCAGTTCGATTTCCCCCTCGTCGACGGTGCCGCCGCAGGCGAGTTTGCGCTTCAGTCGGGAGGCGACGTCCCGCAGTTCCGACGCCGAGAGGTCGAATCCGGAGACGACGGTGACGGCCTTGCCGTAGCGTCGCGTGTCGACGTGGACGGAGAGTTGCTGGTGGGACTGTTCGAGGTCACGGTCGATGCCGAGTTCCTCGGGGAGTCCGGCGATGGATGACAGGTCGTCCTTGTTTGCCACGCCTCCGCTAGGGGGCCGGCGGATATACGCGTTCGCCCGCCGGCACGGGCGACAAACGAAGGTGTAGAGGCGGCGTGTGAGCGACGTGTAGGCGGCGTGTGAGCGACGTGTAGGCGGCGTGTGAGCGACGTGTAGGCGGCGTGTGAAACGAGGCGCGGACGCTTCGGTGAGGGGGCGAGGGGTGGAGAGCGGGGGCGGGGAACCGGCAGGCGATTCCGACGCTGCCGGGCGCGGGGGCTCAGTCGCCGGGGTTGTTGCCGCGGCCGTAGTGAGCGACCATCTTCCACATCGTCTCGTCCAACTGCTCCCCGTCGGAGACGGAGACGAGTTGGCGGTACAGCGTGTCTGAGACGGTTATCTCGGGCATCGAACGCGGATACGACGGTCAGGGATATAATACTACTGTGATGCGGAATCGAGTAAATTGGGTGAGAGAGCGCCGGAACGGCGCGGACGACACCGGACGCTCGGTCGATTCGGCGGGAGCGTAGCGGCGCCGTGCGTAGTGTAGCACGGGGCCGAACGACGGTCCGAGTCGGCACGTCGGGAACCATTCTCCGAGCGTGAGTGTCAGCTCGTCGTACTGTTTCACGGTTTTTTCTTGCCTAAATCGCGTTATTGATGGCACTAAAGTCCGTTACCGTGGGTAGAGTAATACGGCCCCGAGGACAGAGTTCCCGATAATGAACTACAGAAGTGTCTCCGAGTTAAACAGAGATACTCGCCAACTGGCCCGGGAACTCCCGGACCGCATCGACCTGGTCGTTGGCATCCCGAGAAGCGGCCTGCTGGCCGCCAACCTCCTCTGTTTGAACCTCGACGTGCCGATGACGGACGTGGAAGGATTGTGTGAGGGACGCATCCTGCAGACGGGGCACCGCTACGACGGCGCGGTCTCGTTCGACGACGTGGAGACGGTGCTGGTCGTCGACGACTCCGTGGACACCGGCCGGCAGATGCGGGAGACGAAGGGCCGACTCGCGGAGATGGAGTTTCCGTTCGACCTCGAGTACGGCGCGATATACATCTCCTCGCAGGGCCACCGGGAAGTCGACCACTGGGTGGACGTCATCAGTAAACCGCGCGTGTTCGAGTGGAACATGATGCACCACCCGATGCTGAAGCAGTTCTGCGTGGACATCGACGGCGTCCTCTGTCGCGACCCGACGCGCGAGGAGAACGACGACGGCCCCCGCTATCGGGAGTTCCTCACGACGGTCGAACCCCGCGTCGTCCCCACGGAGAAAATCGGGTGGCTGGTGACGTGTCGACTGGAACAGTACCGCGACGAGACGGAGGCGTGGCTGGACCGACACGGCATCGAGTACGAGAATCTGGTGATGATGGACTCCCGTCGAAGGAGGCCCGGAAGCGACGCGGCAACCACGCCGAGTACAAGGCGGAGGTGTACCGCCAGACCGACGCGGACCTGTTCATCGAGAGTTCGCGACAGCAAGCCACGGAGATCTGCGACCTGACGAGAAAGCCCGTCCACTGCTACGAGGAGAACGAGATGCTCAATCCGGGGCACCTCGACCGCGCGTTCCAGAAGAGTTCGAGCTACCTGTCGCGGTTCAGCGACAACCCGCTCGGTTTCTCGCTGAAGGCGAGCAAGTACGTCCTCAACGAGGGCTACTACACGCTGAGTCGGTTGACGGAGCGTCGGGGCGGGAAGTGACTCGCAGAGACACGGCGCGATAGCCGGGCGAGCGGGTCGATACTCGGCTCGTTCCCCGATTCGACGGGCTGGATTGCGTTCTGCGGAGTCGTTCGGGAACTCGGTTACTGTCCTCACTGCTCCGTCGGCACACGTCTCTTTGGGCTGTTCGACTACAGTGGTGACACGCGCGTTCCGACCTCCGTCGGCAACCCCAACCGCCCGACTGCGCGGACTACCGTTCACGCGGTGACCGAACGCACCTGGAAATAGCCGTGGCTCAGAAGTGTGAAGTGTCGAGATTAGGTGGCTGGGGAGTTCCCGCACCCAATCCACCTCAGCCGGACGGCGTGAGGTGAGTAGGTGGGCCAACGCGGATTTGAACCGCGGACCTCCCGGTTATCAGCCGAGCGCTCAACCTGACTGAGCTATTGGCCCAGGTGAGCGCATTCAGTCGTTGTTCGAGGATTCGTTTAAGAGTTTCTTTTCGCTACGGGTCCGTCGGGTGGTAGTGAGCCGCACCGTTCCACAGACGCCCGGACGATGCCGGTCACGACCACCGAGGCGGTGCCCGTACGGACGGCGTCTCACGACGCACACGACCGCCGCGGAAACGAACGGACACCCCCAGCGTGCGCTGCGACGCGGGCGGGAGACTGAACCGTCGAAGGAGAGGGGGAATCGGAGTCGAGGCGACCGCGAGGCGGCGCGCCTCAGGAGTTGTCGTCGTCCGGCCGACCGTAGTTCTCGGGGTCGAGGTTCACGACGTCGTCGTCCGGGAAGCCGCCGACCCAGACGTTGCCCGAGGCGAAGCCGCCGGTCTGCTTCTCCAGATACGGTTTGACGACGAAGCGCTTCGTCGTCTCGCGGATGGGGAAGCGCGTCACCGGGATGGCGAGGAGGAACCCGATGAGGTCGGTCACGACGCCCGGCGTGAGGAGGAACGCGCCCGCGGCGATGAGCAGGCCGCCGTCCAGCAGTTCGTTCGTCGGGATGCCGCCCGTCGCGACTTTCCGCTGGAGTTTCGAGAGCGTGTGTCGGCCCTCGGCGCGGACGAGGAGCATACCGACGAGCCCCGTCAGAACGACCAACAGGACCGTGGGAACGAACCCGATGGTACTGGCCAGCGGGACCAGCAGGAGCGTATCCAAGAGGGGAATCGCGAGGAGTGCCGCGATGACCCAGCGCGTCTGCATGCGCGTCTCTATTGGGTCGTCGTTCATAGCCCTTGTGTCCTCGGCGTGGGGAACGAACGGCGCGCGGCCGTCGAAGTGGGAGACCTGCAGTCAGTCGAAGTCCGTCGGCCGCGCGAGTTCCAGATACGGTTCCAGCTTCGAGAGCGAGTCGGTCGATTCGACCACGTCCGCCTCCCGGTCGTACGTGACGACGCCGTCGTCTTCGAGTCGCGGGAGGTGAGCGTGGTCCAGCGAGACGGTCGTGCGCGTGACCTGTTCGCTGGTTGCCTCGTCGATGTCCACGCCGGCCTCCCACGTCGCGACTCTGCGAGCGAGTTCCTCGCGTCCGACCGGTCCGCGCACGTCCGAGAGGAAGTAGAGCACGAACCGGCGCCTGCGGTTGCTGAGGATGTGGAAGATGGCGTCGAGCGACAGTTCGCCCCCGTCCAGTTGGACGGGAGGATACGGTACGGTCTCGGCGTCGTCGCCGTCTGTCTCGTCGGTTTCGAAGGTCATGGGTGCCCGTGAGTCCCCGCCAGACCGCAACTCTTCTCTACGTTGCAAGGGGGGAGATAAAACATCTTTTGCCGGTAACGAGGTGACGCGTCCGAGCGTCGAGGAGGAACTGCGACCGGAAGAAACACCTCGAAGGGCTTACCCCCCGCGGTCACCCAGCGTGAGTCATGACGGACGACGAGACGCGCGTCGAGTGGCGGCGGTGGGGTCCGAAGGCGTTCGAGGAGGCCGACGCGGCCGGGAAACCCGTGTTGCTGTCGCTGACGGCGACGTGGTGCGACGGCTGTCACGAGATGGACGTCGAGACGTACGGCGAACCGCGCATCGCCGCGAACGTGAACGACGACTTCGTGCCGGTCCGAGTCGACGTGGACCGCCACCCGCGCGTCCGCGAGCGCTACAACATGGGCGGGTTCCCCTCGACGGTGTTCTGCACGCCGTCGGGCGAACTCGTCACCGGGGCGATGTACCTCGGCCCCGACGGCATGCGGCAGGTGCTCGACCGGGTCCGGGAGACGTGGACCGAGCGAGGCGACGCGGCCGGCCGGGTCCCGCGCGCCCTCGCGGACGACCCGACGCCGGAGGGGCCGGTGGACACGCACATCGAGGAACACCTCGCCGGGCAACTGGACGAGAAGTACGACGACCGGTTCGCCGGGTGGGGCGACGGGACGAAGTTCCCGATGCCGCGGACGATAGAGTTCGCCCTGAAGCGGTCGCGACGACAGGCGGTGGAGACGCTCCGGACGCTGGCGGCGACGCTGTTCGACGACGTGGAGGGCGGCTTCTTCCGCTACGCCGAGGGCCGGGACTGGTCGGACCCGCACCACGAGAAACTGCTCGACACGAACGCCGCCCTCGTGCGGGCGTTCGCCAACGGCTACCTCTACACCGGCGACGACGCCCTCCTCGACCCGGCTCGGCGGACGCAGGCCTTCCTCGCGGAACGGCTCTGGAACGGCGCGGCGTTCGGGGGGAGCGTCGGCCCCGGCGACGGAAGTAGCGTCGGCCCCAGCGACGGCGAGGAGTACTACGAACTGGACGCCGACGGCCGCGCCGACCACGCGGGGCCGCGGCGGGACCTGACCGCCTACGCCGGCGCGAACGCCCTCGCGGCGGACGCCCTGCTGACGCTGACCGCGTACACCGACGACGAGTCCGCCCGCGACTACGCGGTTCGGACGCTGGACTACCTCGACAGCCGACTCGTCGACGACGACGGCGTCGTGACGCACTTCGAGGCGGGCGAGGAGACGGGCGAGACGCTCCTCCTCGAGGACCACGCGCGGGTCGTCGCCGCGTTCGGCAGGGCGCGACAGGTGCTCGGCGACGACCGGTATCTCGACCGGGCGCGGTCCGTCGCGGACGCGGCGCTCGACGAACTGCAGGCGGGCGACGGCGCCTTCAGAGACGGGCCGGCGTCGGGCGCCGGGCTGCTCGACCGGCCGCTTCGACCGCTGGACGCGAACGTGAGATGGCCGACGCGCTCTGTGACCTCGCGGCGGTGACGGGCGAGGACGCCTACGAGGACGCCGCGCGGAACGCCGTCGGCGCGTTCGCGGGCGCGTGGGACCGCATCGGCGTCCAGGTCGCCGGGTACGGGTCGGTGGCGGCGCGGCTGACCCGACCGACGCTCGTCGTCGCCGTCGCGCGCCGGCCGGGTCGGACCTCCACCGCGCGGCCCTCCGCGTCGCCGACCACGAGAAGGTCGTCGTCCCCGACGCGCCGGGCGTCTCGGTCGACGCGGCGACGGTTCGCCTCGGCGACCGCGAACGGACCGTCACCACACCCGACCAGTTCGATGACCGCCGTCTCCGACCTCACCGACGGCGCGTGAGAGCGCCGCCTCGGAGCGCAGAGCCGTGAACCGGCAGAACGTGTAAACCCCCGGTTTGTTTTTAACCGTGGGGGGTCTGTTGTGACCATGACCAGTCTGCGGGACCTCGGGTTGTCGGAGTACGAGGCGCGAGCGTACCGGTCGTTGCTGCGGACGGGTGCGACAACCGCCAAGGAGTTGTCGCGCGCCAGCGACGTGCCGATGGGCCGCATCTACGACGTGCTGAACAGTCTCGAACAGCACAGTCTCGTCCGGAGTCAGGCGGCGAGTCGCCCGAAGAAGTACGTCGCCGTCGAACCCGACACCGCGCTGGACCGTCTGCTGGAGACGAAGCGGCGGGAGTTAGAGGAGAAGGCCGAACAGTACGAGGCGGTCGTCGACGAACTCACCGACGAGTTGGAGACCGCAGAACCCGTTCAGGGGCAGTTCTGGACCGCCGCCGTCGGGATGGAGGAGTCCGTGGACCTGTTGCTCGAACGCCTCTCGGCCGCCGACAGTTCGCTCGTCATGGTCGCCGGGACGCTCTCGCCGCAGTTCGACCTGGGCCGCGTCGGCGAACTCGTCACGGACGAACTCGAAGCCGCACTGGACCGCGGCGTGGAGGTGTCCGTGCTGATGTCGCCGAAGATAGTCTCGTCGCTCCCCCGGAGCGTCGGCGAACGCTACGTCGACCGCCTGGAGAACCACCCGCGCTTCGAGGTGCGGACGACGGAACAACTGCCGGGGACGTTCAACCTCATCGACGACGTGGAGGTGTGCATCGAGGTCCCGAACCCCCTCGACCCCGGCGAACCGTTCGCGATGATAGACCTGAAGGACGCCGAGTTCGCCACCGACATCCGGGAGATGTTCGACCCGCGGTGGGCGGAGGCCAAGCCCCTCACGCTGTCGAACGTCGAAGCGGACGACTGACCGACGCCGTCGAACCGACGAGGAGAACCGCTCACGGTAGAGCGAGTCGCTCGGTCGTCGCGGCGTTCGCGCCGGCGATTGCGTCGGCGCGGTCCCGAATCGCGACCGACGACGGCGACCCGGACTACAGGTCCGCGAGTTCGTCTCTGAGTTCGCCCAGCGACGCGACTCGTTCGGCGTGGGCGTTGTGCTGGTGGATGGACTCGTCGTTCGACTGCTTCATGTGGACGACGGCGCTGTCGGCGAGGTAGTCGAACTCGTCGACGACCTGCTCGGCCATCGACCGGACGCAGTCCTCGACGAACTTCGCGTTGGCGTGCGCGTGGTAGGTCATGTGGTCCTCGTCGGGTCGTTTCGCGAGGTTGTAGATGCGCGCGGACATCGAGTCGCGGGCGATGTCCACGAGGTCGATGAGGTCCACGTCGGGCGACCCGTCCGTCTCGACGGTCAGCGTCGCGTGTCCTCGCTGGGAGTGGCCCGGTTGCGGGACCTGCTCTAGGAACTCCTCGATGGTGTCGTCGTCGACGTCGAGGTCCCGCATCACGTCGCGGGCGCGGGAGGCCGACATCCCCTGCGAACAGGGACAGACCGTCATGCCGACGACCTCGGCCCCGATCTCCTCGCGGGTGCCGTCCTCGGTGGCGACCGCGCTGGCGATGATGTTGGCCGTGCTCTGCGTCTGGAGGTCCGACGCCGGAGTGTTCTCGCGGAGGACGAGTTCCGCGGTCATCCGCACCTCGGCCTTCGAGGTGTAGTCGTGCTTGGCGAGGAGTCGCTCCGCGGTGTCACCACACATGTCCTCGACGCGATACGTCGGTTCGGCGACGGCGTCCTCGAGGATTTCGTCGATGACCTGCATGTTCCGGCTCATGTCGATCCCCTTGCGTCCGCTGGGTAAGTCGACGAACACCTCGAACTCCGCCATCAGAATCAGCGGGCGCTTGCCGTCGCGAGCGATTTTGACGAGTTTGTCCACACCCGTCACACCCACCTGGCTCAGTCCGACAGTCACGTCGGGTCTACCTGCCTGAACGTCAGGCAACTGGTGACTCATCGTGAGAAGGGTAGGATTGTGTTCGATTAATGCTTTCGCTAGGGGAACGGCGCTGGGCGGCGAAATCGCCCACGTCGCCGCGTCTGCCGGGAGGTGGTGTCGGTGTCAGGGCCAGTCGTCGCGAGTGCTCGTCTCGAACGGGTCGTCCTCCTCCGACTCGCCTGCGAGCGCCCAGCCCGCGCCTCTGCGGCCTGTTCGAGCGGGAGATACTCCCACTCGGTCCGGTCGGCGAGATCGCGGTCCTCGTCGCTCGTCCCGACGAAGACGTGGCGGTCGGTGTCGAACTGCCGTTTCACGTTCTCCAGACTCTCCTCGACGCCGCGCGGTCCGGAGAAGAAGTCCTGACGGACGCGGTGTTTCCGAGTGAAGTTCGTGACGACGTAGGTGGGCTTATCGCTCACCACGCCGACGTACTCCGTCCACTGCCGTGCGTCGTTGAAGACGGCGTTCGGGTCGGCGAGCGCCTTCAGCGCCGCCAACTCGAACGCCAGCGTCATGTCGGTAGAGCCGCCTCCGTCCATGCCCGAAGATGGTCGCGTCGGACGCAAAACCGCTTCGGTTCCGCGACCGAGAAACGGCCGCCTCACCGGTCGAACCGGAGCGAGAGGAGAAGACCGAGTTACGGAGAATCGAGGAGAAATTCCCGCCGTTTAGGGCGGGGATGAATCCGACACTACCCTTCGCAATCCACCGTTCAAACGCTCGGCAGGATATTCCACGCTCAAATACATATTTTCAAGTAACTATCTCGACATAGGTTACGTATGGCGAAACAGGTCGTCACCCGCACCTACACTGCAGCCATACGGAACCAGCAACGGGTGTCCGACGACCTCGACGCCCTCGGGTTCTCAGCATCAAAACTCTGGAACGTCGGGCGGTGGGTTTGCGACCGAGTGTGGTCAGAGATTGGCCATATCCCCGGTCACAACGAACTCACCTCGTACCTCAAGTCGCACGAACGCTACGATGACCTGCATTCTCAGTCAAGTCAGCGAGTTTTGCAAGAACTCGCTGAAGCGTTCAACGGCTGGTACGGCAAACGACGTAACGGAGACACGAGAGCAAACCCACCGAAGTACCGCAAACACGGCGACGACCATCCGCGAAGTACGGTCACGTTCAAAGCCGCAGGCTTCAAACTCGACACCGAGTACGAAAGAGTCCGACTCTCGAAAGGCTCGAACCTCAAGGAGTATTGGTCGGACTTCATCCTCTGCGAATATCAGACCCGCCCCGACGTTAACCTCTCGACCGTGGAGAACGTCCAACAGGTTCGAGCAGTCTGGACTGGTGACGAGTGGGAACTGCACTTCGTGTGCAAAGTTGAAATCGAGGTTGCTGAATCACCCGGTGAGAAGACCGTGGGTGTTGACCTCGGTATCAACAACTTCGCCACGCTCGCCTACGAAGACGGTCACAGCGAACTGTATCCGCTCAACTGTCTGAAGCAGGACGACTACTACTTCAGCAAGCGAATCGCTTGCTGTGACGACTCAGACTCAGAGCAGGCCACGCGACTGAATCAGAAGAAGTCGGCCCGTCGAACCCACTACTTCCACACGCTCTCGAAACACATCGTTCAGCGATGTGTTGACGAAGGGGTGGCGACGATTGCGGTTGGCGAGCTCTCCAGTATCCGCGAGGATGAGGAGAACGGCGAGTCGAAGAACTGGGGTAAGCACGGCAACCTCGACCTGCACTCGTGGGCGTTCGACCGCTTCACACAGATGCTCGAATACAAGGCCGAGATGGAAGGCATCACTGTCGAGCGAGTGTCTGAGCGCGATACGTCGAGGTCGTGTTCGTGCTGTGGGCGGAAGCGTGACGCGAACCGTGTTGAACGTGGGTTGTATGTCTGCGATGAGTGCGGTACGGTGGCGAATGCAGACGTGAACGGCGCTGAGAACATTCGACAGAAAGTATCTCCGAATCCCGCCACAGATGGCGGTGATAGGAGTAACGGCTGGTTGGCACAGCCATCGACGTACTTGTTCGATTCAGAGAGCGGATGCTTCACACCGCGAGAACAGACCACGTCGTAAACCACAAGATCCCACCGGCGGTCGGGAATCCTCGCCCTTCAGGCCGGGGAGGATGTCAATGGAGTTCGTAGTAGCCGGTGTACCGGACCACGTCGCCGACCGAGAGTTCCGGCGCACAGACGCTCGGCTTGGGCCCGTCCACCGCCGCCGCGATGGCCGTCTGCGTCCGGTCGGACAGTTCGTCGTAGTGCCACACCCGCGCCGTCGGGTCGATGTCCTCCGCACCGGTTCTGACGACAGTCACGCCGTCCGCAGCGTCGCCGTACGTCGATTCGCACGCAGTCCGTGACATGCGATACCAAACGTCATGGTAGAAAATAAAGATTTGGACTGCGGAAGGGGAGACGCGCGGCGAGAGTCAGCGACGAGTCGAGGGAGAAGAGAGCGAGAGAGAAGATAACGACTGCACGGAGGGGCGACGGCGCGACTGTCGGGGAGGGCGCTTACTCGGCCGGCGCTTCCTCTTCGAGGTCCAGGTCGTCTATCTCGAACTGCTGTTGCATCAGCACGTCCTTCTGGTCGGCGACGACGCGTTCCTCGCGCATGAGCTTCTTGTACTTCGACTGCGGCGAGAGGTCACCGATGAGGACGCCGCCGACGATTTTGCCGTCCTTGAAAGCGAGGCGTCGCCACTCGCTGTCGGAGTACTTCGCCTCCGCCTCGTCGTCCCCGATGGTCGGGTGACCGAACGAGAGGAACGGGAAGTCGAAGTGGGTGATGGAGTACGAGGAGACCCAGCGGAACTCCTCGGACCCGTAGTCGACCATATTCTGCGCGGCGATGGTCCCCTGTTCCTTCGCCGACCCCCACGCGCCGTTCTGGGCGCGTTCGCCGAGGATGACGTCGTGGAACTGCGTGATGTCGCCCGCCGCGAACACGTCCTCGTGGTTCGTCCGCATGTACTCGTCGACGACGATGCCGTCGTCGCACTCGATGTCGGTGCCCTGCAGAATCTCCGTGTTGAAGTCCAGTCCGATGGCGATGCCGACGAAGTCGGCGTCGTACTCGTCACCGTTGGGGTCGACGGCCGTCGTCACCACGCCGTCGTCGTCGACCTCGAAGTGGTCGACGCCGGAGTCGAAGACGGGTTCGACGTTCCGTTCGCGGAGGGCCTCGTGGATTATCTCGGCGCCCTCCTCCGAGAGCGCGTACCGCCACCAGCAGTTCCCGCGCATGAGATACTTGCCCTCGACGCCCTGCGCGGCCGTGATGGCCGCGAGGTCGATGCCGAGCAGTCCGGCCCCCACGACGACGGAACTGTCGGCCTCCTCCATGTGCGAGCGAATCTTGCGGGCGTCCTGGAACGTCCAGAAGTGGTGGACGCCCTCGGCGTCGGAGTTGTCGACGGGCAGTTGGGTCGGCGTCCCCCCCACGGAGACGAGCAGTTTGTCCCACGAGAGTTCCTCGCCCTCGTGCGTCGTGATGGTGTGCCCGTCGGGGTCGACGTCGGTGACGAGGGTGTTGAGCTTCAGTTCGATGTCGCGCTCGTCGTACCACTCGGGGTCGTGGATGGAGATCGGCGCTTCGGGGAGTTTCCCCTTGGCGAACTCTTTGATGAGGATGCGATTGTACAGGGCTTCACCCTCGTCGGTGACGACGGTGATGTCGGCGTCGGGTTCCTCCTCACGGAGGGTCTCAGCGGCGGAACTCCCCGCGATACCGTCGCCGATGATGACGTACGACTGGGTCATACGCGGAATCTTTGACACCGGGGTTAATGTGAATTGCTATCCTCGCTATGCGTCCGAGGAGCCCGAGACCGGCGGGGGACGACCCGGACGGCGACAGACGGGCGGTATCCCCGCTCAACGCCCCCCGACCCGGACGCCCACGCGTCGCAGGACGATACCCGGGAGGGCGAACGCCGCCGGGACGCCGACGAGGAACACCGCGGCGAACGCCGCGGGACTCTCGATGTGCGGGGCGGCGACGGCGACGAAGACGCCGAACGCGAGGACTGACAGCACGGAGAGCAGGCAGTAGCAGACGAGGACGAACAGGGGGTCACGCTCGGTGGGTGCCCCCGAGGCGTCGAGCCGTTCGCGTATCGTCTGCGGACGTGAGGCGGTCATCGGACGAGACGGACGCCGCGAGCGGAGATAAACGTGACCGGGTCCGCACGCCGCACTCGGCCACGTCCGCACGGCGACTCGCTCGGCGCTCAGACGGCCGCGTCAGCGGAGTCGTGCTCACAGCCGGCCCGCCAGTGTGCGCAGGCGAACCGACGGAGGCGGCGGCGCAGGCGGGTCACGGCGTCGACGCCGCCGACGGAGACGGCGAACGCCGCCGGCAGGCCGACGAACCACAGGGCCAACAGCGTCGCGACCGGCGGCACGAACGGCGCCAGTGCGCTCGCGACGAGGGCGAACAGAGCGAACCCGAGGAGCGTCCCGAACGCGTCCGCGGCCGCGGTCACGGGGGGCGGCGTGGCCGCGGCGCGTCGGGTCGCCGAACGTCGGTGAGCGGGCGGTACGACCGGGGGAGTGGAGTCGGCGGGTCATCGTCGTCTCACGTGTGGAGGGACGGCCGCCGATACGAAAAGTGTAATCTGAACTGAATTTTTGTAGGCGCGCTTACTGAACTGCGTTTCACCAGTTCACCCGAGGCGTCGCCGTTCGACGGCGACGACGGCGAGTTCGTCGTCGAGCGTCACGCGCAGTTCCTCGTCGTCCAGCGGGATGTCCACGCGGACGCGCCACGGGTCGTCGTCGAGGACGGTGGTCCGGTCGCCGACGCACCACTCGAACGTCCAGTGCGGGCTGTCCCGCAGGTCGACGCCGTGAGTCGCGTGGAAGCCGACGACGTCGGACTGGTCGAGGAGGCTGAGGCCGACGGGCGACCGGATGCGGTGGTCGCACTGCTCGCAGCGGTGGACCGAACAGGCGGCCACGTCGAGCGGTCCCGTCTCCTGCGACAGCGTCGTTCCCATTCGTCCGCCGCACTCCGGGCAGACGCCGTCCGCGGCGAGGCAGTGCAGGTGCCGGACGCGCTGGTCGAACGCGTGCGCGACTTCCTCGTCCGACCGGTCGGTGAGTCCGCCCGGCGGGAACGGCGCGTGCGCGTGCAGACGGCCGCAGTCCCGACAGCCGACGGAGATGTGTTCGTCGAGGTACGAGGCGGTGAGCGTGCCGCCGCAGTCGGCGCACTCGCCCGGCACCTCGAACGGTTCGACCGTCGGGTTCTCGTTGAAACTCCCCGAGAGGACGGCGCGGACCACCTTCTCGCCCGCGTGCCTGAACTCGTAGCCGTCGTCGGTCTTCGCGACGAACTGGCCGGTGAGTTTGCCGAGGTGGTAGTTGAACTGCGCGCTGTCGCGCATCCCGACCCGACGGCGGAGGTCCGAGAACGTCACCGGACGCTCCGGCGACCGCCAGAGGGCTTCGAGGATGGCGAGGCGCGTCTCGTTGCCGACGACGGCGAACGCCTCCGCGGGGGCGAGACAGTCCACACAGTCCGTGAGGAGTCCCTCGTCGCCCGCGTCTGTTTCGCTCATACCCTCCGATACCGGGTTCCGACGGCAAAAAGCCACGCACAAATTCGTTTAACTGGAATTAGGCGCTAAGTCCCCCTTCCTCAAGGAGCAACGCAGGGAGCGAAGCGACTGAGTAGCGCAGTAGGGAGGGGATACAGCGCCGTCATCGTCTCACAAACACTCCGCGACGACTGGCCCACGCAATCGCAACTCTTAGTTGTGTAGTTTGTGTATAGTGTGTTGTGGCGACCCGCAAAAACATCTCCATCCGTGACGACCAAGAGGAGTGGATTCAGGACAACCACCTGAACCTCTCCTCGTTCGTCCAAGAGAAACTGGACGAACTCATCGAGGAACGAGAGTCATAGATGCACTACAACTACAAGTATCGACTCGACCCACCAGAAGCCCTCACCGAGACGCTTCTGCACCACATCGATACTTGTAGACAACTCTACAACCACGTCCTCTACAAACTCAACGAGGCAGACGACATTCCCGCCCGCTACGAGGTGCAGGGACGACTTCCCGACCTCAAATCGTGGTGGGACGACCTCGGAGACGTTCACTCGAAGGTATTGCAGATGGTCGTCAAGCGCGTCTACGACAACCTCTCCACGCTCAAAGCACAGAAGGAGAACGGACGCGCCGTGGGAATGCTTAAGTGGAAACCGCCTCGGGAGTATCGGTCGCTCACCTACAACCAATCCGGCTTCGAACTCAAGAATACGAGTGGTCGGCCTGTCCTGTGGTTGAGCAAAATCGGTGAGATTCCGATTCACCTCCACCGAGAGATTCCCGAGAACGCGACCATCAAACAGGTCACGGTCAAGCGAGAACCCACGGGCAAATGGTTCGCCACGTTCGGTCTCGACGTGGACGAAGCCCCACCCGAGAAACCGGAGACGCCCGAGAAGGTCGTTGGCATCGACCTGGGGATTCCCAAGTACGCCCACGACACCGACGGATATGCTATCGAGAGTCCCGACTTCAGTGAGGAACGCGAGCGACTCGAATGCGCCCAACATAGCCTCTCGCGGAAGGAACACGGCTCGAACAATTGGGAGAAACAACGCAGGGTTGTGGCCGAACGCCACGCCGAGTTGAAGCGAAAGCGCCGTGACTTCCTGCACAAACTGTCGTCATATTATGCCCGCGAGTACGACCTTGTTGCGGTCGAGGACTTGGACGCGAAGGGATTGGTCGAACTACCGGGCAACTCTCGGAACCGGGCCGGAGCCTCGTGGGGGACGTTCCTCCGAATGCTCGAATACAAGTGCGAACGCAAAGGAACGCACTTTATCGCTGTGAACCCGCGAGGAACGACCAAAGAATGCGCGTCGTGCGGAACGGAGACGGACAAACCACTGTGGGTTCGTGACCATTCCTGTCCCGCCTGCGGGTTTGAGGCGGACAGGGACGCGAACGCGGCGTGGAACATCCTTTCTCGCGGTATCAACGATGTAGGAGTGGTTCACTCCGAATCAACGCCTGTGGAGACTGCGCTCCCTGTGGATACCTCGGTATCTGCAAAGCGCGTCGTGAAAACAGGAAGCCCCACCCTCAAGGAGCGAACGGCGTCAGTCGTGAGCGAGTAGGGTGGGGTAGTTCACGCACGACCGCAGCGGTCGGGTGACGGCGTCGATTCGGTGTCCGCGACGCGCACCCTTCAAGACACTCCAGTCCTAACGTCCGGTGAGATGAAAATCCGACAGAACATCCGGCACTTCGCCGCCAAGAAGGCGCTGACGATGCCGGTCGTCGGGGACATCGCCACGGAGAAACTGGTTGACCTGCACGTCCGCGTGTTCGGCGAGAAGGCCGACCCGGCCCACCGCGAGGAACGCGAACCGCACATGGAGGTGTTCTTCGACCTCACGTTCGATACGTACGTGGCGGCGCTGGAATCCGGCTTCTCCGAGGCCGAGGCCCGCGAGATAACGCATATCCAGGCGAACTTCGACTTCTACAACCACGGCTGGACGGAGATGATGGAGTTCCCCGCCGACGAACTGGAGGACCACTACGAACGCTACGAGGAGTTCTTCCGGCGGTACGACATCGACATCGCCGACCCCCTCGGCGACTTCCGCACCCGCGAGGTGCCCGAGGCGCCGTCGACGCCCGAGAAACTCGACGACCCCCAACACCCCCACGCGGTGGGCGGGTTCGCGGACGACGTCTACGTCGAGAACGAGGCCGGCGAAGTCGTGGTCGGCGGACAGGAGGAACCCGAAGACGTCGACGTGAACGCCGCGCCCGGCGTGCAAGACGCCGACGTGGACGAGAGCGAAGCGTAACCGCGCGAACGGCCCTTTCTTGTCGCGGCGCGACCGCTGGCGTCGTCGGCGACCGGTCGGACCGGGTCGCCGGAACGTCCTCGGAGCGAATCGAGTGAATCGGCGGAGCGGCCGCCGGCGCACCGACTGTCCGTCCGTCACTCCGAGAGCGTCCCGTCGCTCGCGGGCGGCGCGGCCATCTCTATCCGGCCGTCGCCGCCGACGACCACTCGCAGTCCCGCGTACCGGAACTGGACGGACAGCGCGGGCGGCCCCGACGACACCAGTGCGTCCAGCGCGTCCGGGTCGACGCACTCGCCGAGGACCGGGAGATTTCGCGGGTCCCGATTCGTCCGGCGCGCGACTTCGTTCACGACGCGGACGCCGACTGGCTCCGACGACCGATTCGTCCGTTGGTTCTCCAGTTGTGTCACCTCCAGTTTACTAGTAGCACTCAGCATCGGTCAATAGCGCGTACGATTCTCGATTTCGGAGAAGTCTGACCCGCGACGCCGAGCGAATCCGGGGCGGGCGCGGTCCCGCCTCAGTCGTCCGCCGCCGGCGCCGCACGCGTCGTGTCCACCACGCCCTCGGTCCACGTCCCCCGGAGGAACCAGAGGCCGGCGACGACGGCGCTGGCGACGTTCGAGAACGCGATGGCGTACCAGATGCCGGTCACGCCGAGGCCCGTCCACTCGACGAGGGCGTAGGCGGGCGGGATGCGGAGCACCCACAGCGAGAGCAAGGAGAACGCCATGGCGGTCCGGGTCGAACCGCTCCCGCGGAACCCGCCCGAGACGACCCGGAAGACGCCGAGGAAGGCGAACGCGGGCGCGATGATGCGGAGGTAGTCCACGCCGATGGCGACGACGTCTGGTTCGCCCGGGATGAATACCGCGACGATGGGCTCGGCGAAGAGGGTGCCCACGACGCTGACGACGGCGAGAGCGCCCGCGATGAGGCCGACGCCGAGGAACACCGCGCGCTTCGCGCGGTCGGCTTTGCCCGCGCCGAGGTTCTGCCCGACGGCGGTTTCGACGCCCTGTTGGAGGCCGATGGCCGGCAGGAACACCAGCGAGTTGAGTCGGTTGCCGATACCGAACGCGGCGACGGCCGCGGAGGTGTCGACGCCGGCCGCCGTCGCGCCCGCGTAGGCGACGAGTGCCGTCAGGGCCGTCACGCCGAGGGCGCGCGTGGACTGCTCGATGCTCGTCGGAGCGCCGATGCGCACTATCTTCCGCACCGTCTCGACCTTCAGGAGGAGGTCCTCCGTCGAGAGGTGGATGCCCACCCGTCCGGAGAAGAGCAGACCGAACCCGACGAGAGCGCCGACGCCGCGGGAGAACACCGTCGCGACGGCGGCGCCCTGCACGCCCATGCCGGCGAACCCGGTCAGGCCGTACAGCGTCGACTGGAGGTCGGCCAGTCCGAGCACGCCGAACAGGGGGTTGCCCTGGAACCCGAGGATGAGGAACGGGTCGATGACGACGTTCAGCACGACGCCGAACGCCATCAGGTACATCGGCGTGCGCGTGTCGCCCCACCCGCGTAGAAGCGCCTGAAAGATGAAGAAGCCGAACATGAAGTAGACGCCGAGGAAGATGGTCCGCGTGTACGACACCGACAGCGCGTGGACCTCGGTGCCGGGCGTCGTGCCGATGAGGGGCAGGAGCACCGGCGCGACGAGGTAGCCCACGGCGGAGAAGACGACGGAGAGCAGGGTGACGAAGGCGATGGTCTGCCCCGCGACGTGGTCCACCCGGTCGTCGTTGCCCGCGCCCTTGTTCTGGGCGACCAACACGGTGCCGGCGACGGTGAACCCGCCGCCGATGGATATCATCAGGAAGACGATGGGCCACGAGAACGAGAGCGCCGAGACGGCGTTCTCGCCGACGCGGCCGACCCAGAACGTGTCCGCGAGGTTGTAGCCCACCTGCATCAACTGCGAGAGGACGATGGGGAGCGAGAGGACGAGGAGCGGTTTCAGCATGCCCCCTTCGGTGAGGGTCACGTCGCGCGAACTCACCGCCCGTCACCTCCGTCCGCGACCAGCGAAGAGAGGACGAACTCGTCGAGTGCGGCCGCCACCTCCCCGGGGGCGTCGTCGTCGCCCAGCGTCACGCGTTCGCTCCGCGCGCCGTCGAGTGCGTCGACGAGGAGTCGGGCCGTCCGGTCGGCGTCCACGTCGCGGAACGCTCCCGTCTCGACGCCGTCGCGGATGACGTCCGCGATGCGGGCCCGGATGACGCCCATGTTCGTCCGCAACTGCTCGCGATAGGCGTCCTCGTACGGCGCCTGCATCCGGACTTCGAGGATAGCGAGGCCGAATCGGTCGTACTCCGCGTCCTCGGTCCCGCCGTCGTCCGCCGCGTCGGTCCCGCCGTCGCCCACGTCGCTCTCGACCGACTCGTCCTCGGGAAGCATCCGGGCCACGAGGCCGCGAAGTCGCTCTTCGGGGTCCTCGTCCTCGGTGTCCTCGAACTTCTCCTCGAACCGTTCGAGGAGGTATCGGAGGAACGCCACCAGCAGGTCGCGCTTCGTGTCGTAGTGGTAGTGGAGGAGAGAGGAACTCACGTCCGCCTCGTCCGCGATGTTCTGCATCGTCAGTCGGGCGAATCCGCGTGCGCAGAGCGCCCGATAGGTCGCCTCCATCACCGTCTCGTGCACGTCGGGGGGTGCCGACGCGTCCGTCCGTTCGGTCACTAACTGACTAGTCAGTCAGTCGCGGTAGAAAGGGTTTCGGTTCGTAGGCACCTGTCGGCTAACGAGAACGAACGTTCGTGAGAGACGGGGGCCGTCTCAGTCGTCCGCGACGGCGGACTCGACCGCCGGTTCGCGCCGTCGCTTCTCGGCGATGCGGTCCGCGCACTCGTATCCCGCGACGATGCCGCCGTTCAGCGACCGTTCGGGGTACTGCGCCGCGGAGGCCATCCCCGCGTAGTAGACGCCGTCGGCCACGTCGTCGCCGAGGTCGTACGGCACCACCAGGTCGAGGTAGCCGCGTTCGTAGATGGGGCCCGCGCGGGGGTTGCGCGCGACGCGGAACTCCTCGACCGCCGCGTGGTCGAAGTCGGGGAACATCCGCGCTATCTCGTCGAACCACACGTCCGCCACCTCGTCGTCGTCCATCTGCCAGAGGTCCTCGTGGGGGCCCTGGACGTAACTGGCGACGTACAGGAGGTGGTCGCCCCCGTAGCGTTCCCGGGGGACGAAGTTCGTGTGCTCGATGAGCGACCCGAACGGGGCGTCGTGGGCGACGTTGAGCCAGTAGGTGTCCATCAGCGACTCCGACATCGTGGCGAGACCGCAGACGGCGCCCTGGAACTCGATGTCGCACTCGTGGCCGGTCAGGTCCTCGAGGACGTTCGGCATCGCCGCGACGACGACGTCGTCCACCTCGTGCGTCGCGGTTCCGTCCGCCGTCTCCACGGTGAGCGAATCGACCGACTCGCCGTCGGTCGCCAACTCCGTCACGCGCGCGTCCGTCGTGATGTTCTCGCGGCCGACGGCGTCCACGAGGGCGTCCAAGAGGGGCCGGAACCCGCCGTCGAAGTAGCCGAGAATCTCGCCGCGCAGGAGGTCCCGTTCCCCACGGAAGCGGACGCGCCCGAGGAACCACGCGGCCGAGACGTCCTCCTTTCGGTCGCCGAACTTCCCGTCCAAGAGCGGGTCGACGAAGTTGTCGTAGACGCTCTGCGTCGTGTGTTCGACCACGAAGTCGCGGATGGGGACGTGTTCGTACTCGCTCAGGTCGTCGTAGGCGTCGAAGTCGGGGCGGCCGCCGCGCACGTCGATGCCCTGCGTGAGCATCCCGAGGCGGAACTTGTCGTAGAGGCTCATGTGCGGGTAGGCGGCTATCTGCCACGCGGTGTCGAGGGGGTGGACGGTGCCGTCCACGTAGTAGGCGTTCTTGCCGACGCGCCACTCCAGTCGGTCGCCGAGGCCCAGTTCCTGAGCGAGTTCGACGATGGTCTCCTCGGACTTCGAGAGGTGGTGGTAGAACTTCTCGATGTCGTCGCCGGCCGTCTCGTAGACGGCGGCCAGACCGCCCACGTCGTCCGTGGCTTCGAACACCTGCACGTCGTAGCCGTGTTGTCGCAACCGATACGCCGCAGCGAGTCCCGCGATTCCGCCACCGACGACGCCTATCATGGGTCGGGCTAAGCGGGCCCGTGGAAAATCCGTTTCGCTCGTTCGCAGAAGGAGGATTTATCGCACACGAGCGGAGAGAGATACATATACGGGGATGGACGGGTCAGTAAGTTGGCAGTTCGTCGCGTACGCACCACCGTTGTTGGTCGCCGCAGCGGTCCTGTTCGGACTCTCGCTGTACCTCGCCGGGCGGCACGACGTCCGAGAGCGGTTGCCGGAGGCGAACGTCGCCGCCCTCCTCCTCGGCGCGGCGGCCGTCTGGATGGGCGCGTACGGACTCGAACTGCTCCGCACGGATTACGCGACCAAGGTGCTTCTGAACCGCGTCGCGTACTTCGGGAGCGCGACGCTGCCGGTGCTCTGGTACGAGTACGTCCGCATCCACGTCGGCGGCGCGGAGGCCATCTCCCGGCGCAGACGGCTCGTCCTCTGGGCCGTCCCGGCCGTGACGCTCGCGTTGGTGCTCACGAACGGGTGGCACTCGCTGGTCTGGCAGCGGGTCTACCTGAACGACGCGATGGGGTTCGTCTCGCTCGTCAACGAACACGGGCCGGCGTTCTACGCGTTCTTCCTGTACGCCTACGGGCTCATCTTCGTCGGCATGGCCCGTCTCGTCGCCGTCGCACGCGAGACGAGCGGCACCCGGCAGACGCAGGAGGTGACGCTGCTCGTCGGGGCCGCACTCCCGGCCGTCGGCGGCGCGATATACGCCGCCCCGTGGAACCCGTTCCCGCAGGTGAACCTCCCGGCAGTCGCGTTCGCGGCGGCCGCCGGCACAGTCGCGTGGAGCGTCGTCCGGCACGGGCTGTTCACCGTCGTCCCCGTCGGTTGGCGAGCGGTCGTCGAACAGCTCGACGAGGCGGCCATCGTCCTCGACGAGGCGGGACGCGTCCTCGCGTACAACCCCGCCGCGGAGGCGTACATGTCTCGGGACCCGGTGGCGACGTACGGCGCGGACGGCCGGGACGTGCTGCATCCGACCGTCGCCACCGCGGCGTGGCCGTCGGACGGTGACGAAACGGCGACCGACGGCGGGGGGACAGCCGACGGCGGGACGGTCACCACCCGGAGCCTCGAACGGGTCGCGACGGCGTCCGGCACGTCGAGATACGGCGCTCGCCGCTCCGGGAGCGCGGCCGGCGGACGGGGTCCGTCGTCGTCGTCCGCGACGTGACCGACCGGCGCCGCCGGGAGATGCGTCTGCAGGCGCAGAACGAGCGACTCGACAAGTTCGCCTCGGTGGTGAGTCACGACCTGCGGAACCCGCTCAGCGTCGCCCGCGGCTACGCCGAGTTGGCCCGAGAGACGGGCGACGACGACCACTTCGAACGAATCGACGAGGCGCACGACCGCATCGAACGAATCGTCAGCGACCTCCTCGTCCTCGCCCGCGAGGGCGACGTGCTGGGCGAGACGGAGACGGTGGTGCTGTCCGCCGCGGCCGAGTCGGCGTGGCAGTCCGTCGACGTCGGCGGCGACGCCGAGAGCGACGACGGGACGCCGACGCTGGTCGTCTCGGACGAGGCGACGTTCGAGGCCGACCCGGACCGGCTTCGACACCTGTTCGAGAACCTCTTTCGGAACTCCGTCGAGCACGGCTCTCGACGTGCCTCCGGTCGCTCCGCTCCCGGAGACAGCGTGGAGCACGGCTCCGCGAGCAGTCGGCCAGCGGCCGACGACGCCGTCGAGCACGGGTCCGCGAGCGAGGCGACGGCGTCCGACGGCCTCACCGTCGAAGTCGGGGCGCTCCCCGACGGCGGGTTCTACGTTCAGGACGACGGACCCGGAATCCCGGGGTCGGACCGCAAACGCGTCTTCGAGCGGGGTTTCAGCACCGACGAGGGGACGGGACTGGGGTTGGCCATCGTCGACGAGATAGCCAGCGCACACGGCTGGGAGTCGAGGGTCGCGGAGTCCGCCGCGGGCGGCGCACGCTTCGAGTTCGCGCCCGTGAGCGAGTGACGAACGGCAGAACGGCGAGTTCTCCGCTTCGCTACCTTTTTATTCGCAGTTGGGGAAAAAAACGCCATGCGAACGGTTAGGGCACCCGCGACGAGTGCGAACCTCGGGAGCGGCTTCGACGTCTTCGGCGTCGCCCTCGACCGACCAGCGGACGTGATTCGAGTCGAACGCGCCTCGCGAACGACCATCGACGTGACGGGCGTCGGCAGTCAGTACATCCCCGAAGACCCGGAGAAGAACGTCGTCGGCGCCGTCGCGGAGGCGCTGGACGCCCCGGCGCACATCGAGATAGACAAGGGCGTCAGACCGTCGTCGGGGCTCGGGTCCTCGGCGGCGAGTGCCGCCGGCGCCGCCCTCGCGCTGAACGCCCTGTACGGTCGCGGCCTCTCGCGGACGGAGTTGGTGCCCGTCGCCGCCGAGGGCGAGGCCGTCGTCTCCGGCGAGGCGCACGTCGACAACGTCGCGCCCGCCCTCCTCGGCGGCTTCACCGTCGCCCGCGAGGACGAGGTGACCACCGTGGAGGCGGACATCGCGCTGGTCGCCTGCCTGCCGGAGATAGCCGTCTCGACGCGCGACGCCCGCAGAGTCGTCCCCTCGCACGCCGACATGGAGGACGTCGTCCACACCGTCGGATCGGCGGCGACGCTCACCGTCGGGATGTGCCGGTCGGACCCCGAACTCGTCGGCCGCGGGATGGACGAACGACTCGTCACGCCCGCCCGGTCGGAACTCATCACCGGCTACGGGGGCGTCCGGTCGGCGGCACTCGACGCGGCGCGACGGGCGTCACCGTCTCCGGCGCCGGCCCGTCCGTCCTCGCCGCCTGCTACCCCGACGACCGACGCCGCGTCGCCGCCGCGATGATAGACGGCTTCGAGGACGCCGGCGTGGAGGCGCGCGCGTACCAGACGCGCGTCAGCGACGGCGCGACCCTGTTCTGAGCCCCGGACGACCGCGGATGCACACGGCCGGTCGGCCGATTCAGCCTCCGTGGCTGCCGCTAGCGTGGTTCGAGACAACACGTCTTCGAGCAGATATTTCACGCCGACCGGCGTAGTTTCGGCTGTATGAAACGAGCACTCGTCGTCGTCACGCCCGGGAACCGCGGGCGTCGCCTCCTCCGCGAAGCGGGAGCGTACGCCGAAGGCACAGACACCGAACTCGTCCTCCTCACCGTCGTTCCGGAGGAGGAGTTCGAGGAGAAACGCCGAGCGGTCGCCGAAATCGGCTCCTCGGACGCCGTCTACACCCTCGAACAGGCCGAGGAGTCGGCCGAACGCGAGCGACAACCGTCGCCGAGGACGCGTTGGCGGGACTCGACGTCTCCTACCACGCCGTCGGCACCATCGGCCGCGAGGCCGACGCCATCCTCGACGTGGCCGACTCCGAGGACGCGGAGCACGTCTTCCTCGGCAGTCGTCGCCGGTCGCCCGCCGGGAAGGCCCTGTTCGGCGACGTGGCGCAGACCGTCCTCTTAGAGTTCGACGGTCCCGTGACGCTCCTGATGGGGGAAGACGTGGACGAGACGCCCGGCACCGACGCCGTCGCGTAGTCGTCGACGACCGCCAGACGGTGGTTTTTCGACGACCGACCGTCGCGACGCGCAGCGTCTTCGAACGGCAGTGAATCGAACGAGAGCGAGTCTAACGGCAGTGAATCGAACGAGAACGAGTCTAACAGTAGCGAGTTAAACGGGAGCGAGTCGAACGACGGCGAGAGAACGAGCGTCCGGAAGCGACTCAGACGCCGCGGCCCTGCAGTTTCTCCTCGTCGGGCAGCGTGGCGTTCGCCTCGCCCTTCATCCCCGCGCCGAGGTTCGAGGAGATTTCGGCGAGTCGCTCGGGGTCGTCCCAGTTGTTGACCGCCTCGACGACGGCCTCGCCCATCTCCTCGGGGTTCTCGCGCCGAAGATGCCGGAGCCGACGAAGATGCCGTCGCAGCCGTGGTGCATCATCAGGGCGGCGTCGGCGGGCGTGGCGATGCCGCCGGCGGCGAAGTTGACGACGGGCAGGCGGCCCATCTCGGCCGTCTCGTGGACGAGTTCGGCCGGCGCTTCGTGTTCGCGGGCCCACTTCTCGCGCTCCTCGAACGTCTTCCCTTCGATTTCGCGGATTGCGCCCTTGATGTTGCGCTGGTGGTG
This sequence comes from Halogeometricum sp. CBA1124, assembly GCF_009741955.1. NCBI lineage: Archaea > Methanobacteriati > Methanobacteriota > Halobacteria > Halobacteriales > Haloferacaceae > Halogeometricum > Halogeometricum sp. CBA1124. The sequence goes on from NZ_WPCD01000012.1 coordinate 34,342, forward strand.
GACGGCCTGGTTCACGTCGCCCGTGCCGGCCTCGCCCTTCGTGCGAATCATCGCCGCGCCCTCGTCGATGCGGCGGAGCGCCTCCTGCAGGTTGCGGGCGCCGCAGACGAACGGCGCGGTGAAGTCGCGCTTGTCGATGTGGTAGCGGTCGTCGGCGGGCGTCAGCACCTCGCTCTCGTCGACCATGTCCACGCCGATGGCCTCCAGAATCTGCGCCTCCTTCGTGTGTCCGATGCGGGACTTGCCCATCACCGGGATGGAGACGGAGTCGATAATCTCCGACACGTCGGCGGGGTCGGCCATCCGGGCCACGCCGCCGCGCTTGCGGATGTCCGCCGGGACGGCTTCGAGCGCCATCACCGCGACTGCGCCGGCCTCCTCGGCGATTCGCGCCTGCTCGGCGTCGACGACGTCCATGATGACGCCGCCCTTCTGCATCTGCGCGAAGCCGCGCTTGACGAGTTCCGTCCCGCGACGGAGTTCCTCTAGATCAGTCTCCTCGGGCATGTCCTGAGGTTACGGTCGGACCCACTTAAGCCCAACCAGTGCGCGGTCGAACGTCAGTCGCGCCGGACGTCGCAGCCGAGGTCCGAAAGCGCCGCGAGCGCCGACTCCGCGTCGTCCTCGGCGACGAGGACGTGGTCCGTGGAGTACGCCGACAGGACGAACACCGCCACGTCGCGTTCGGCGAGCGCCGACGCCACCACGGCGAGAAACCCGACCAACCCGAAGGGGAGGACGACGTCGAACGTCAGGAGCGTCCACCCGGGGTTCGTCCGGGTGACCGCTCGCTCGTCCACTCGCGCCTCGGGGACGACGTGGGTCCGCTCCCGTCCGTCGTCTATCGTCGCGAACGCACCGGGCACGTCGCCGTCGGCGGTGACCACGGCGTACGTGTCGGACGCGACGACGACGGGGCAGCCTTCGAGGACGGACGAGGGGTCCATGCGTCCCGTCGGCGAGCGACGACGATAGCGCTACCGAATCCGGACGTGAACGCCCCGAGCGGCGGTTCCGCGCGACTGCGGCGCGGACGCGGGGACGCACCGGTGCAAGCGCGGTGACGCATCGGTGCGAAACTCGGGGGATGTGCCCACCCCCGACGGAACCGCCACCGATTTGTATCGGTCGGACTTCCCCCACACATGGCACCGTCCACCGGTCTCCGACGCCTCGCGGACGGCGACGGACTCCCGCCCGCGGACCGACTGCCGTGGTGGCTCTCGCCGCTCCCCGAGTGGCTGGAGAACGTCGGTCTCAACCTCGTCTGGGTCGTCGTCGCGATAAACCTCCTCGGGACGGCGTTCGGCTTCTGGTACTACGGCTTTCACCCGATTCCGCTGTCCGACCCGTTGATAACGTGGCAGTTCGCCGCCGAACCGGTCGTCATGTGGCCGTTCGTCCCCGACAGTCCCATCGCGACGCTGTTCATCGCCGCCGCCTTCGGCCTCTGGAACTCGGTCGGACGAACGAGTACGTGAACGCGCTGGCGTTCTTCGGCTGCTGGAAGCTCGGCCTGTGGACGCCGTTCGTCCTCGCGACGTTCTCGGAGGCGTTCCTGGAGATAAATCCGCTCCCGATGTACCTGTTCCTGTTCTTCAGCCACCTCGCGATGGTCGTCGAGGCGTTCGTCATTCACCGCATCTCGGACTTCCCGGTGCGCGCCGTCGCCGTCGCCGTGGTCTGGTACGGCTTCAACGACGTGGTGGACTACTTCTATCCCATCGTCGGCGATCCCCACCACACGTCGCTCCCCCTCGCGGACGCCGCCCCGTTCGCCGGCAGCACCGTCCTCCAGATAGCCGCCGCGGGCGCCGTCGTCCTGACGCTGGTGGCGACGTTCACGTCGCTCGCGACGCGCGTGAAGAAGTTGGAGTCGGGGTCGCTCCGGCCGTAGCGCCCGGCGTCGGGGACGGCAGTCGGGTCTCGGAAGTCGCCCGCGGCCCTAGAAAGCGGGGTGGTACACTGATACCCCCGCACGTTCAACGTCCATCGATGAGTGACCTCTACGACGCCGTCGCCGACCTCCCGTTGCGAATCGGCGACACGGCGCGGACGCGACGCGACAGAGACACCTCCAGCGGATTCCGTCGCGCGACGACGACGTTCCACCTCCGCGGGGACGGCGTCGCCGGCCACGGCGAGGACGTCTCCTACGACACCGACGACCACGACGCCCTCGAGAGCGCACCGGCGTTCGACCTCGGCGGCGAGTACGGGTCGTTCGACGCCTTCTCGGACCGCCTCGACGAACTCGACCTGTTTCCGACGGCCGCCCCCGCACGCGAGTCGGCAGAACACTACCGCCGGTGGGCGCTCGAATCCGCGGGGTTGGACCTCGCGCTGAAGCAGAACGACCTGTCGCTCTCTGAGGCGGTGGGGCGAACGCCCAGTCCGCTTCGGTTCGTCGTCTCCACGCGCCTCGGCGACCCGCCGACGACCGACCGGGTGGACGGCCTCCTCGACGCCTACCCCGGCACGGAGTTCAAACTCGACCCGACGGCCGACTGGACCGACGAACTGGTCGACTCGCTGGCCGCTACCGAGTCGGTCCGCATCGTCGACCTGAAGGGCCACTACGAGGGGACCGAGGTGGACCAGGAGCCGGACCCCGCCCTGTACGAGCGGATTCTGTCCGGCTTTCCCGACGCGGTCGTCGAAGACCCGGCGCTGACCGACGAGACCCGGCCCTTGTTCGACGGCGAGGAGGACCGCGTCTCGTGGGACGCGCCGATAACGGGCGTCGAGTCGGTCCGAGACCTCCCCTTCGAACCGTCGTGGCTGAACGTCAAGCCGTCGCGGTTCGGCACCGTCGAGTCGCTGTTCGAGACCATCGAGTACGCCGAGGAACGCGACGTGTCGCTGTACGGCGGCGGCCAGTTCGAACTCGACGTCGGGCGCGACCACGTCCAACTGCTCGCCGCCGTCTTCTACCCCGACGGCCCGAACGACGTCGCGCCGGGCGCGTACAACGACCCCGACGTGGGGACGGACCTGCCGACGAGTCCGCTCGACGCGCCGTCGAACACCGTCGGACTCGCGTGGGAGTGAGGTGAGCGGGTCGGGACGGACGCGTGCCGACGGCGGCGAGTCTCTGTCGGCCGACCGTATCCTGCCCCCTCGACGCGGCGTCTCACGTCTCGTTCTCCAGCCGTCGAACGCGAATCGCGAGTGCGAGAAACGTGCCGAGAACCGTCAGACAGACGGCCGCGGCGGCGGCGACGTCGTGCGCGCGGACGGCGTGGTCGCCGGCGCCGGCGAGTCTGGGGCCGAAGTACGTGTGGTGGTAGTCGCCGACGAGAGGGAGGAAATAATCGACGACGTCGTTGAAGCTGAACCAGACCGCGGGGACGGCGACGGACGGGACGGTGAACTCGGCGTACCGGTGGACGACGAACGCCTGCAGCCCCATCCCGAGGTGGCTGACGAGGAGGAACCACTGGTAGGGGTCGCCGGTCGCGAACACGTCGTTGACGGCGACTTGGACCACGACCACCCAGAACCCGTACTTCAGGTTCCCCACGAACGCCAGCGCGTGAATCCAGTTCCGGTCCCGGCCGACCTTCCACGACACCAGACTCGCGACCATGAACAGCGTCACCAGCGGGCTGTCCGGCACCGCGGGCCAGATGACGGGCCGGCTGTTCGCGAGTTGAAAACGGTAGTGCCAGAACCCGAACGCGGTGCCCGCGAGGTTGACCGCGACGAGCACCCACGCGAGACGGAGGGCTATCGATTCGACCGGGTCGGGAAGCGGCGAGAGGTACGCCGGGAGGTCGTCTGCGGGGGGAATCCGAGCCATCGCGGGTACCCTCTTTCGAGGGCGGTCACTCGGGCGTTTCGCTCCGGCCGCCGGGACGTTCGCGAGTCGATGGACCGAACGTTCGCTCTCGGCGGTCGTTTCGGCGACGCGGTTCGCCGGGGAAGCGCGTTCCGTACGGCCGACCCATCCCGTGCGGGCGGGCCGCCTCGTGCGGCCGGGCCGCTCAGTTCCCCGTGCGCGAGAGTTCGTCGGCGTCGGCGCCGGCGTGCGACCGGACCCACAGTTCGCCGATGCGCGACAGGCGGGTCCGGTAGGACTTGCCGTGTTCCTCCTGTTCGATGTAGCCCTTGCCGCCGGGACCCAGCCTGTCGACGTTGTAGATGACCTTCGAGCGGAAGGAGTCGGTGTACTCCTCGTTCATGTCGCGGGCGAGCGTCTCGGCCAACTCGGAGACGGACTCGAACTCGCCGTACTCGCCCAACTCGAACAGGATTATCTCCTCGAACGGCTTCACGCTGGAGAAGGAGGCGACGGGGAGTTCGACGACGTGTCCGCCGCCGATGCGCTTGGCGCCGATGGTCGTCCCGCGTTCGTCGAACTCCTCCAGCAGGTCGGACGCCGATTCGAACCGCTCGCGGACCCTTCGTCGGCGACGTCGTCGCCGTCGAGCATGTCGCCCAACAGGTCCCGAGCCGCCCGAACCTCCTCTGCGAGTTCGGTCTCCAGGTACTTCTCGGGGGCCGTGTAGTAGGTGTGGATTCGCTCTCTGTCCTCCTGCCGTTCGACCATCACCGAGTGGGCGGCGGTGGCGAACGCGAACGAGACGGGCCGCGGCATCGCCGAGACGTTCACCCACACCTCGCTGTCGTCGGCCTTGTCCAACTCGGTGTTGATGAGGTGGTACGCCTGTTCGAAGGCGGCGTCGTAGTCGTACACGTCCTCGACGACGACGCGTTCGGTCTCCGCGCCGAGGAGGTTGCGGAAGTCCTTCTCCAGTTTGGTCGAGAGGTTCCGGGAGTACTCGACGTTCGCCTCCGACCCCACCGCCCCCTCCAGTAAGATGACGTGGTCGACGTCCAACTGGTCGCGGATGAGCGGCGCGATGAGTCGGTCGTAATCGAACCCGACGGGGACGACGTGCGTCTGCATACGTGGTAGTTGCCGTCGGAGATTAAAAATGGACAGAGACGGCTCGTCGGGCGGTGACGCCGAGCGGTCCGTCCCGCCTACGCCCGCCGCCGCCACGTCGGCGCGTCAGCGAGCGTCGGCACCGCCGCGTCGAGGTCCATCCGCGCCGCGCCGTAGAACCGCTCTCGTCCCACCGGCGTGCGGAGGCGGACGACGTCGGTGTGCGTCGTCACGCGGTACAGGGCGAGCGTCCACGACGACCCGGTGTGCTCCCACTCGCCGCGGAGGGTGGCGTCGTCGTCGCCGACGACGCGCGACCCGAGTTCCCAGCTCAACCGACTCGGACAGTCCACCTCGAACGGGACCACGCCGGGGAGCGTCGCGCCGTCGCAGCCCTCGCGAGAGACGTGTGTGGCCATACCACGTGTCGCGTGGTCTGTGAATAAAAAAGATAATCGTTCGCTCGCGTCACTCGAAGGCGGTCAGGTCGAAGTGCCGCCCGCCGCGGAGGTAGTCGACGCCGACGAACAGCAACGGCAGGCCAGAGACGGCGGTGACGACCGCGAGGAACGCGTCTTCCGCCCCACCGCCGAGCATGCGCGTCGCGTTCAGGATTATCCCGACGCCGAGGGCGACGTCGGCGACGCCGGCGAAGGCGTACCACGGCACGTCCCGGCCGCCGACGGGCACCGACGCCCGGAGGCCGGCGACGGCGAACCCGCACCCGGCGACGAAGAAACAGCCGAGGAGGACGGCCGTGAGGATGGTGTGCGGCGGGCTGAGGACGGCGAACGCGACGGACCCGGGGAGGAAGACGGCGGCGGGGACGAGGAGGAGGGCGCGGCGGTTCACACCGGACGCTCGGCCGACGACGGGGTAAAGCCACCGTCTGCGCGGACTGTCGTGTCTCGTGGTGCCAACGAGCATGCAGGCTTCACGACCCGTCGGGCGACCGGCGCGGTGTGACGGCGTTCAAGACGTACAATCGGCGGTACCCCGAGGCGTTCCCCGACTTGGAGTAGGAGGTTCGGGACGTGGTGGCCGGCGAGGACAGAGTAGCGTTCCGCGCGCGGATGCGGGGGGCGTTGGAGGGGGAGTTCCGGGGGTTCGACCCGACGGGCGAGTCGTTCGAAGCGGAAGGAATCGTCATCGCCCGCGTCGAGGACGGGAAGATCGCCGAGCGGTGGGCGAGTTACGACGTCCTCGGGATGCTGCGGCAACTCGGCCTGTCGGACGGGGCCACCGAGTGAACGGAGCGGACGCTCAGAGGCCGGCGAGGACCTCGTCGGTCGTCGCCACGTCGGCGAACTCACCGTAGAGGTGGGTCAGGGCCGTCCGGTGCATCGTCTCGGCCGAGTACGTCTCGCCGTCCGGTCCCTCGCGTTCGAACGTCGCCGTGGCGTCGGAGACGACGGTGGGTTCGAAGCCGAGGTTCTCGGCCATCCGCGTCGTCGTCGAGACGCAGTGGTCGGTGGTGAGGCCGACGAGGACGACGCGTTCGCAGCCGTTCTCGCGGAGCCACGACTCCAACTCGGTTCCGACGAACCCCGAGTTGACCCGCTTCGTGAACACCGTCTCGCCGTCGCGCGGTTCGGTCTCGGGCTTCCACGCGAACCCCGGACTGTCCCCTCGCAGGGGGGAGTCCGGTTCCGTGGAGTCGTGTCTGACGTGAGTCAACGGGAGGTCACGCTCCCGCCACGCGTCGAGGAGGCGGGCCGCGTTGGACTCGGCGTCGGGGGTGCTCCGGTCGCCGTACGCCGGGTCGTCGAGCCCCGTCTGCAGGTCGACGAGGACGAGGGCTGTTCGGTCGGCGTCGAACGCGGCGTCAGTCATCGGCGGTCCTCGGCGCGGGTTCGGTCCGGGGCGGGGCGGCCTCGGGTGGTCGCGCGTGACGACGATGGGGCACTCGTCGGGCGAGTCGTCGGGGTCCTCGCGGAACAGGTACTGCGGCCACTCGCGGTCCGATTCGACCCCCCAGTCGCCCAGGTCGGCGTGCGGGCAGACGCCGTCGTACTCCTCCATGCGGGCCTGGATGGTCTCGCGCGCCTGCTGACCGGCCTCGGTGTCGGCGGTGATGCCGTCGAACAGCGACCGGGGTTGGAACGTTATCTCCAGTCCGACCGGGCAGTACCGGCTCTTGCGCTCCTCGTAGAACGGCGCGCGACACGTCGGGAACATCGGTTCGCCGCCGAAGCAGAACTCCCAGTGGGGGTCGTCGGGGTCCGTCGGGATGTCCGCCGGCCACGGTTCCGGGTCGTGGACGTGGAGGAACTGCAGGAGGTGCCACAGCGTCTCGTGGTAGTCGCCTTCGGTGAACTCGCGGTCCGGCGGCCGGAAGAACGTCACGAACGACGCCCTGCCCGGTCGGTCGCGGTAGACGTCCAGATACTCCAAGAGCGCGTCGCGGAAGGCCAAGAGGGCGTCCTTGTCTGTCGTCGACGGCACCGCGGTGTAGAGCGGTTCGCCGTCGCGGACGGACTGTGCGCCGAAGTGGCAAGGGAACGGCGTGCCGTTCCGTTCGCCCAGAACCGCGTCGGTGAACGTCTCGAAGTGTCGGACGGCCCAGTCGGGCATCGCTCCGGACTCGACCCGTTCGGCCATCGTCTCCTGGTCGACGACCGCCTGCACGCCCGGTTCGTTCATACGAACACGTTCGACCGGACCGGCATGAGCGCTTCGGAAGTGAGAGAATCGGTAGGTGCTCGAATCGACAGTTATCGGGCCTCGAAACCGCTCGGACGGCGTCCGTTCGCCCGAGCGGCTGTCGGAATATCGAACGAGCGGTCGCTCAGTCGGCGCGGCTGCCGACGGCGAACGTCCCGGCGTCCTCGCCCGCGGCCGCGGGGGTCAGGTAGGAGACGCCGACGGTGAGGGCGAGCGAGAGCGCCATCCCCCACAGCGCGAAGTCCCAGCCGAAGTACATCGCGCCGAACAGCGTCGTCCCGCCGACGGTGACCTCCGGGAGGAAGACGTGCAGGAGGTAGAACGCCTGCCCCCCGCCGCGCCCGCGAACATGCCGGACCGGGTCGTCTTCGGCCAGTAGAGCGCCACCATGACGGGCAGCGCCAGTTGCGCGAAGCCGCCGAACGCGGTGTCGCCCACCTCGATGAGCGTCCCCGGTCGGAACAGGCTGGCGACGAACGACAGCGTGGCGAAGGCGGCGACGCCGAGGCGAGCGACCCAGCCCTCGCGTTCGTCGGAAGCGGTCGGGTTCAGGAACGGCCGGTAGAGGTCGCGCGTGAGGTACGACGACCCCGAGAGCAGCATCGAGTCCGAGGAGGACATCATGGCCGCCATCGCCCCCGCGACGACGAGGGCGGCGAACCAGACGGGCGTGTACTCGTTCAGGAGTGCGGGGACGACGTTCGACCCCTCCGCCACCTGCACCCCCAGTCCGGCGGCCCACGACCCGAGCAGGAACGCGGGGACGAACAGGAGGAGTACGAGGACGGGCCAGAGCGCGAACGACCGCTTCAGCACCCGGTCGTCCTTCGCGACGAAGAACCGCTGGTTTATCTGCGGGAACATGATGACGCCGAAGGCGATGGTGACGGCGGTAGATATCATCCACTCCGGCGAGTAGAGGCCGCCGCCGAGCGCGAGGAACTCGGGCGTGTTGTCGGCCATCGAGGCGGAGATGGTCGAGAGGCCGCCCGCCGAGGTGACGACCCACGCGACGGCCACCCAGACGATAGAGAGCATGAACAGCCCCTGAATCGTGTCCGTCCACGCGACGCCGCGGAGGCCCGCGAGGACGACGTAGATTATCATGAACACCGTGATGAGGGCGGCGCCGGCCCAGTAGGGAACGATGCCCTCGGTCAGGCCGACGATGGCCTCGCCCGCGCCCATCTGCTGGAGCATCACGTAGGGGAACAGCCAGAAGATGCTGACGCCGGCGACGAGGGCGCGGAGGCGCTTGGACCCGAAGCGGTCGCCGAGCATCTCCCCGAGGGTGACGTAGCCTCGGTTGCGGCCGATGAGCCACTGGCGGTAGCCGACGGCGTACCAGAGGATGGCGAACAGGACGCCGTCCATCAGCCCCATCACGAGAATCCACTCGGGGCCGGCCGAGTAGGCGAGGTTGGGACCGCCGAAGAACGTGAACGCCGAGAGCAGCGTCGCGAACGTCGTGAACAGCAGTACGACGGTGCCGAGCGACCGACTGGCGAGATAGTAGTCCTCGGCGTCCCGACTCGTCAGGCGGTAGGCCACGACGCCGACGGCGAGCGAGACGACGAGGTAGACGCCGACGACGCCCAGTTGGACCAGGAGGTCGGAGGTGGCCATCGGTCACACCCCCCGGTCGACGTCCATCCCTCTGTCCCACGCGCCGCGCGTGAACAGGTAGAACGCCACCGACGCCAGCAGCATCCAGCCGACGTGCCACCACAGCCACACCGGCAGTCCCGCCCACGTCGTCGCGTCGCGCCACAGGAACCACGGGATGGCGAACGTCACCAGTACGGCGAACACCGCAATCCACAGGTAATCGGTCCTCGGTCGAGTCATCTGGCGTCTCTAGTCCCCCGAAACAAGTAAACATTGTTGTTTCTAATTCGGAGAGAGGTTCCGAAGAATATTGTTCTTCAGTAGTCGAAGTTGGGTGGCGGCGGTCAACCAACGCGTCGAACGGGCGGGCGAGGGGGCGTCCCCGGCGACGCGGGCGGGGTGACGACGAGACGTATTCGAGCGACTCCGGGTAACCGCCGGCGCGACGACGACGAACGTCGAAACAACTACGAGTACGATAGTTATTTGCCTCCAGCAGTCCTTATATAAGGCCGTCACCGACCGATTCGTGACACTATCACCGACATCATCTCACCACCCGAGAGGGGTGCTTCATCAATGGACGATACAGCAAAATATCTCATTCACGCCGCGATTACTGCGGACGGCGTCGTCGAACGTTCGGACGTCGTCGGCGCAATCTTCGGGCAGACGGAAGGTCTGCTCGGCGACGACTTGGACCTGCGGGACCTCCAACAATCGTCGAAAGTCGGCCGCATCGACGTACAGATAGAGAGCGAGAACGGGCAGTCGTTCGGGAACGTCACCATCGCCAGCAGTCTGGACAAGGTGAAGACGGCCATCCTCGCCGCCTCGCTGGAGACCATCACGCGCGTCGGACCGTGTCAGTCCGACGTTCGCGTCACGGACATCGAGGACGTGCGCGAGGCGAAACGCCGCGAGGTGGTCGACAGGGCGAAAGAACTGCTGTCGACCTCGTTCGACGACAGCGTCATGACCTCCTCGGAGATTCTCGAGGAGGTCAAAGAGAGCGTCCGCGTCGAGGATATCACCGAGTACGAGGGCCTGCCCGCGGGCCCGCGCGTCCTCGACTCCGACGCCATCATCGTCGTCGAGGGGCGCGCGGACGTGTTGACGCTCCTCCGCTACGGCATCAAGAACGCCATCGCCGTCGAGGGGACGAACGTTCCGGACCCCGTCGCCGACCTGACGCAGGACCGCACGGTCACGGCGTTCCTCGACGGCGACCGGGGCGGCGAACTCATCCTGCGCGAACTCGTGCAGGTGGGCGACGTGGACTACGTGGCGTTCGCGCCCGACGGGCGGTCCGTCGAGGACCTGCAGCGTCACGAGGTCATGTCCGCCCTGCGGAGCAAGGTCGCACTGGAGATGCTCCCGGCCGAGGGGAGCGTCCGCGAGGCCGCCACCGACGGGACCGTCGCCGACGCCGGCGGTGACCCGTCGGACCCTCCTCGGGAGTCGCCGACGACTGAGTCGGCGACTCCACCCTCCGAGACGGGGGCGAACGAGGACCGCATCGACCGAAACCCGAGCGTCACCGTCGAACGACTGGACGACGCCGCGGCGACGACGAACGCGTCCGCCGACGCGGACGCGGCGCCGCCGGAGCGTCAGACGACGGACGAGGGAGGGGCGACCGGCACCGAGACCGACGCCAGCGCCGACTCTGCCGACGCGTCGGGCGTCGGGGCCGGCGTGGCGAGCGTCGTCAGCGAGACGGCCGACTCCCCGTCGGCGTCGACCGAGACGGACGACGGCGGCGACGAGACGACGGACGCGGCGACCGACGCGGACGAGGGGACGGTCGGCGCGGAACCGACCGCGGAGGCGGAGTCGGTCGAAGAGGCGGCGTCTGCCGCGGACGGGGAGACCGACGCGGCGGCGGCCGCCGAGGCCGACCGACCGGCCCCGAAGTCGCTCCGTGAGCACGTCCGAGAGGTCGTCCGCGGCGGGACGGGCGCCGTCCGGTTCCTTGACGCCGACTTCGCGACGACGGACGAACGCGACGCCGCCGAGGCGTTCGACGCCATCCGCGACGCGGAGACGCCGCCGGACACCGTCGTCCTCGACGGGACGTTCGACCAGCGTCTCGCCGACG